>CAYFFE010000018.1:0-40164 GCA_964342265.1 uncultured Cellvibrionaceae bacterium
TTTTACGAAAGTATGGGCGGCTACGCGCCGACAGTGGGCATTATTGGCGCGGTGCTGGGATTAATTCATGTAATGAAAAACCTAGCCGATCCGTCGCAATTGGGGCCAGGTATTGCCATTGCCTTTGTGGCGACCATTTACGGTGTGGCCTTGGCCAATTTATTGTTGCTGCCGGTGGCCAATAAACTAAAACAGTGTATTGGCCATGAGTCGCGTTTTAAAGAGTTAATGATTGATGGCTTAATTGCCATCGCCGAAGGGGAAAATCCCCGACTGATTGCCATTAAATTAAATGGGTATCTCACCTAAATGGCACGCACGTTAAAATCTCGCCGACCGCAACAGCTCAGTGTTAATCACGAACGCTGGTTGGTGTCCTATGCGGATTTTATTACGTTATTATTTGCGTTTTTTGTGGTGATGTACTCGGTTTCTCAAGTTAACGAAGAAAAATTTCGGGTATTGTCCGATACATTGTTGGATGTGTTTAACGAGCCGCGCAAAAGTTTGGAGCCCATTCAAATAGGGGATCCTGAATTAACCGTTACCACCACACCCATTGAGGGGCAGGGCGATAACAATCAACAAACTGTTGAGGGCGTAGGCGACGGAACCGGAGCATTTACCGAAACGTCCGAATTGCCCAGTGCCAACAGCGAGGTCGCCAGTGGCGCTATGGTCGATGGTGAGGCCGACGCGCATTTTAACGATATCGAGCAAGCTCTAAAAAATCGCTTTGCCAATTTGCTTTCCGAGCAGGTAATGCACATCGATGAAAACGAATTTTGGTTGGAAGTGGAATTAAATACAAAATCGCTGTTTGCCCCCGGCAGTGCGGAGCCCAGTTTTGCCGCCGAAACTGTTTTTGATGAACTGGCCGATATTTTGAATTCCTACGATAACGCCATCGAAATAGAAGGTTTTACCGACAATATTCCCATTAACACGCCGGTGTACCCCAGCAATTGGGAATTATCGTCGGCGCGCGCCGCCTCGGTGGTGCAAATTATGGCTCAGGGTGGGGTTGCTCCCAAGCGTATGGCGGCTATTGGTTACGGTCAGTTTCGTCCCATTGCCGATAACAGTACCGCCGGTGGTCGCGAAAAAAATCGGCGGGTGGTGGTTAAAATCGCTAAAGAACAATACCAAAAAATGCTCGAGAGCGACCGGGCCTATCAATATTTTCAATCGAAGAAAAATGCCATTTTAAACGACACAACACTGACCGCCCGCGAGAAAAACCAACAACTCATCGAGTTGGGCTCATCGCCCACCAATCCTAGTATTCGCAAAGCGTTGATTGATGCCTCCAAAGTAACTCCTCCCGACGTGGCAAACGAAGAGCGTTCTAATGAGTCGGACGACAGCCTAGAACCCGTTCACTTGGAAGACGGCGATATTCTGTTTACCAACGATCCAGAGCGCGCAACTGGCAGGGGTGCCGACTCTGACCAATAAAATTTCCCCAATCCGAGCCAATCTAATCCGAATTCACTGAGGCAATTCGGAATAACTTAGCCATTCCCTTAATAATTTCCCGTTATTGCCGATAGGATTATTATTAATCCGCAGTAGCACCAGCAAACTTAAAGCGTGTTTTGTGCGGATTAAACGCGTGTGCAGGTGTGTGGACTAAAATAAAGGAACCCCCAGTAAAAACTGGAGCTTAGAAATAACCGCCACGGTGTATGCGTGGCGCATCTGTAGTTTGAATACAGATGCTGGTTTGAATTATTGTTGAGGTCGATATGGTCGTTTGGACAGTCGCAAATCAAAAAGGCGGAGTCGGCAAAACAACCACGGCGGTAACGCTGGCTGGGCTTGCCGCAGAGCAGGGTAAACGAGTCTTGATGCTCGATTTGGACCCGCATGGCTCACTAACCAGTTACTTTGGCGAAAACTCCGATACATGTACGCCATCGAGTTATACCTTATTTGAGTTAAACAAAAAGCTCACGCTCGGCCAGGTAAACGATGTTGTACACCGTACCCAATACGAGGGCTTGAGTTTTATTCCCGCATCCACGGCTCTGGCCACATTGGAGCGCCAAGCCATTGGCAAAGATGGTTTGGGGTTGGTGGTAAGCAAAACGGCGGAGCTGGTGAAAAACACCTACGATGTCATGATTGTCGACAGCCCGCCGATTTTAGGCGTGCTAATGATTAATGCTCTGGCGGCTTGTCAGCGATTAATTATTCCGGTTCAAACCGAATATTTGGCCATCAAAGGTTTGGAGCGCATGATCCATACCCTGCAAATGTTGGGGCGATCTCGTAAGCGAGCCTTGGAATACACCATTGTGCCGACGATGTACGATCGCCGCACGCACGCCTCGGTGGCCAGTTTGCGCTCGATTAAAAACGAATTCAGCGAGCACGCTTGGGCCGGCAAAATTCCCATCGATACGCGCTTACGAGACGCCAGCAAAGCCGGCGTGCCGCCGCATTTATTCGACCCAGAAAGCCGAGCAGTGGCTGCCTATCGCTCGCTCTACAAAATATTAACGCAGCACGAAACAACAACCACTGCCAATCGCCCATCGAATCGTGCGTCTGCCGCCAACGCACTGGTTAGTGGAGCTTAGTGTTTTGGTTACTCCGGTTGATCCCAACGATGAGTGGATTGTCTCTTACATCGACGACTTGTTGATGGACTCAACCGCGGACGGCGATACAGCGGCTTCCTCAGAGGATTCTGAACCGCGCCCAAAAGATCAACCCGTGCTGGGCGCGCCGCAACCCGAAAAGCCGTTAAATACACAGGCCGCTAAAGAGTTAAATCAGAGCAAGGCGCACTCGCCGGAACCGCCGTTAACTCCCGAGCCAATCGCTCGTTGCGATTGCGGTGTCGATCGCCAAACGTCTTCTTTAACGAAAAATACCGCGCGGCATTCATCTAAACTCGCAGCGCCAGCTGAGTTGGTCGAACCGCAAGCTCCAATCGAAAGCAAACTCGAAAGTAAAATCGAAAGTAAAATCGAAAGTAAAATCGAGAGCGATAAAAAAGCGGTGGGCGCATCGCTGGCTAAATACGATGGCGAACGGCATTCGCCCCAATTTAAAGCCGCTAGCGAGCAAGACACAGCAAACTCACCGCATGCCTGGCAGGAAGGAGAACACCAGCGCCGGCAGAGTTTGGAAAAATTACTGCGCGATTCGGCGCTAAGAACCTCCCTAAAAACTCAAGCTGAGCCTAAGCCGCGCTCTACAACTACAACAGAAACCACAACAGAAACCACAACAAAAACTGAAGCAAAACCGGTGGTGGTCGCCGAACCAGCGCCAGCCCCAACGATCGCTAAGCCTGTGGTTACTGAGCCTCAAGCAAAAGTGTCGGTTGCGCCGGCCGTTGGCAAAACCGACAAAAAACCAGCAGTGGCCGAACCCGAGGTGCAAGTCGAGAGCGAAATCGACAATGCCTTGTCGGTTCAAGACTGGCAAAACGGCCGTCCACCCTGGGCACAAGATCGGTTTGATGTCCTACTGTTTTCGGTATCGGGATTAACTTTAGGCGTACCGTTAATTGCACTGGGGCAAATTCAAAAGTTATCGGAAGAATTAACGCCGCTGTTTGGTCAGGCGAAATGGTTCATGGGCCTATTGCCCTGTACTCAAGGCAAAATTCGCTGTGTGGATACCGCATTGTTTGTTATGCCCGATCGCTACCAGAGCGAGTTTCGAGACAACTATCGATTTGTGATTACTATCGACGGATTAAATTGGGGCTTGGCGGTGGACGAAGTCAAACAGCCTATCCGGCTCAATCCGGACTCAGTTAATTGGCGCGGAGAGCGAACGCGCCGGCCTTGGCTGGCTGGAACCATTCGCGAACACATGTGCGCGTTGTTAGATGTGCCCGTTTTAGGAAAAATCCTCTCAGAGCAGGACAAAAATAAAGGTTCGAGCGGGCATTGAGGATAAAACGCCTAGCAAGACGCTGAACATTTGGCTTGACGGCATAAACAACTACACTCAAAAGGAATTGATGATGGTTAACAAACACTCCGCAAAGAGCGCGGATTTTTTAGCTGGCACAAATGGTGCTTTTACTGGTTGTCAACTATAGTAAAAGCCTAGGTTTGTGGTTTTTTTGACGGTTGATTTAATTTTAGGAAATAACACATGGCGACCAATACTAACAAAGCGAAAGTCAGTGAAGATCCCATTTTACAGTGGGTCACTTTCCGGTTGGCCGGTGAAACGTATGGCATTAACGTTATGCAGGTGCAAGAAGTCTTGCGCTATTCAGAAATCGCGCCGGTGCCCGGTGCGCCGCCTTATGTTTTGGGCATTATTAACCTGCGTGGCAACGTGGTAACGGTTATCGATACGCGCAATCGTTTTGGCTTAGAACCCGGTGAAGTTAACGACAACACTCGCATTGTAATTATCGAAGCCGACCAACACGTTATTGGTATTTTGGTGGATAGCGTTGCCGAGGTGGTTTATTTACGCCAATCGGAGATCGAAACAGCTCCCAATGTAGGCAACGAGGAAAGCGCTAAGTTTATTCAAGGTGTTTGCCACAAAAACGAAGAGTTGTTGATTTTAATTGAGTTAAATAAATTACTCACTGATCGGGAATGGGCAGAGCTGGAAGAGGTGTAGTGAAAAACCTCGGAGTTATTAAATATCGTGTTAAAACTGTGGTGACTAAGCGATGGAGTATATTGATTTTTCGGTTCAAACAATCGCTATTACCGTTATTGCGAGCTTAGCGCTTGCGTTGAATATTGTACTTTGGCGCAAGCTGGTAAAAATGCAGTCGATTTATGACCGAGAGTTAAAACATTCGCAAAAAGAATTGCAGTTAATTACTCAAACCCATATCGGTATGGGTAAGAAGTTTTTGGAAATGGAAAAGCAGCTTAAACGCTTGCTAACTCAGCAGAGCTTGTTGCACGCTCAAACTAACAATAAAGAACCCTCCGAGAGTAAGCAAAAACCATCCATTGAAGCAGAGCGTGCCGCCGAGCAAACCACTAAAGCCGAAAACCAAGGCTCGTACAATAACGCCGTAAATTTGTTTAAACAGGGCTATAGCGCCGAAGAAGTTGCGGCGCGTTGTGGTTTATCGAAGGCGGAGACCAGTTTGATGGCACTGGTAAATCGAGAATTTATTTCAGAGAAATAGTGTTGATCGTTTAACCAGCTTGTTTTATTTTAACGTTTTGATTTAACCCAAATATTCTCGAGCGTTAAAGTAGCCACCGGATACCCCTGTACTGTCATCACTCATTAAATACACATACAGAGGCATGTGTTGCTCCGGCAATGGCACGTCCGCTGGGTTTTCTGCCGGATAGGCCGCCGCACGCATTTGGGTGCGAGTGCCGCCGGGGTTGATGCTGTTAATGCGAATAGGGCAGGTGCCGTCCCATTCTTCGGCGAGAATTTCTGTTAGATTTTTTAATGCCGCCTTTGAAACGGAGTAGCCTCCCCAAAAAGCTCGACCTTTGTTGGCGACACTGGAACTTGTGGTGATCACCGAGCCATTGCCTGATTTTTCCAACAGTGGCGTTAAAGCCTGAATCATCATGAAGGGTGAGTTTAAATTCACCTGCATAATTTGTTGCCAGTTATCCCAACTGTAGTTATTCATAGGTGTGTGGGGGCCAAGAATCGCAGCGTTAATGAGCAAACCATCAATTTTGCCGTATTCCTCGTCCAACTTATTGGCCATATCCACGTAATCTTTTTCTACCGCGCCTTCAAAATTGATCGGATAAATGGCGGTGTTGGGATTACCCTCGCTTTCGATGGCATCGTATACTTGCTCTAATTTGGCAATGGTCCGTCCCATCAGTACCACCGTGGCACCGTAGCGAGCAAAGGTGAGCGCGGCTGTTTTACCAATGCCGTCGCCAGCGCCGGTAACCACAATAACTTTGTTGGTGAGCGCATCGTTTGCGGGAGAATACTGAGCTGAAAATTCAATCATAAAACGTCATTCATTGCTGTGGTTGGAATCGTTGTTAATGGAATCATTGGTACTGTTCTATGGTGTTATTTTAAGTTGCAGTTCTAAATAGCCTTTAGCTGCAGTTCTAGATCGCCATTAACAGTTGCTGCAAATGCTGTGCGCTTGTGGCCAAATGATGCGCATTCCAATGTTCGATTTCTTCATGCTCATCAAAATAACCCCACTCGGCGATAATCGTCGTCATGTTGGCTCGTAAACCCGCTTCAATATCCCGTTGGTGATCGCCCACATAAACGGTTTTTTGTGGATCGCAATCGAGTTGCTGGCAGGCTAATAACAGAGGTTCGGGATCGGGTTTAGTGTGGGTAACGTGATCCGGGCAAATTAACACGGCCGGGTTTAATTGCAAAACATCCATAAGCGGGCGGGAAAAACGCTCGGGCTTGTTGGTAACAATGCCCCAGGGAATGTTTTGAGCTTTCAAGTGTTTGAGCAATTCTGCTAAGCCTGTAAATAAAATCGCTTGGCAATTTTGGGGCGTTAAACACTCACCATAGCGCGTTAAAAAAGCTTGTAAGTGGCGATCAAAGTCTGGCTCGCCGGATTGACCGCCAAAACCCAGTTGCACCATTTGTCGAGCCCCACCCGAGACTACGGGTCGAATAACATCGGCGGCCAGTGTGTGTTTTTGCTGATCCTGCAGAAGTTGGTTTAATACCTGAATAAAATCCGGAGCGGTATCAATGAGAGTACCGTCTAAATCGAATAACACACACTCGAGTGTCATGCGTTGGGCTCCGGTTTAATTAAATGCATAAAATAATTTACGTCCACATCGTTATCGCTGAGTTTGTAGGTTTTTAACAGCGGGTTATAAACCATGCCAGTAATGTCGTCGACAACCAATCCCGCCGCTCGGGCCATGGCCGCTAACTCTGACGGGCGTATAAATTTGTTGTAATCGTGTGTGCCCTTGGGAACCATATTTAATAAATATTCTGCGGCTAAAATCATTGCGCCATAGGATTTTGGGTTGCGATTAATGGTTGATAAAAACAAGTGGCCGCCGGGCTTAAGCAATGTAGCACAACTGGCTATTACGGATTCGGGCGCGGGTACGTGTTCGAGCATTTCCAGGCAGGTAATTACGTCGAATTGTTGCGGGTGCTCAGCGGCGAACTCTTCGGCGCTGGCTTTTTGATAATTGATGGTTAATTGGCTTTCGAGCGCGTGCAGTTTGGCAACGTCCAGTGCTTGTTCGGCGAGATCAATGGCGGTTGTTTGCGCGCCGCGCTGCGCCAGCCCTTCGCTTAAAATGCCACCGCCGCAGCCGATGTCTAAAACATTTAGCTCGGCTACGGGCTGAAATTGCTCTATGTAGTTTAAGCGCAGTGGGTTGATGTCGTGCAGCGGTTTGTATTCACCGTTTTTATCCCACCAACGTTCGGCGCTGGCATTAAATTTGGCTATTTCACTGTGATCGGCGTTACTCATGTTGTCACTCTAGGCTCGCTGCTGTGTATTTTGGAATTCGGTGAGTTTTTGGTGCCACTTACGCTGAATGTTCACCAGCGTGGATTGCTCGAAGTTTAACAGAGTGCCGTTTTTAACGGCGCGCTTTCCGGCAATCCACACTTCGTTAACACGCGGGCTGCCCAAAGTGTACACCAGGGCAGAAAGCGGTGAGTAGAGCGGCCACTGATGTGGGTTGCGCATATTTATGGCAACGATATCGGCTTGCTTGCCCACTTCCAAGCTGCCGGTGATGTTGTCGAGCCCCAAGGCTTTAGCGCCGTTGATGGTGGCCATGCGCAAGGCTGTGGCGGCATCCACGGCGGACACATTGCCGCTCACGGCTTTGGCCAAAAGCGCTGCGTATTGCATCTCTGAAAACATATCCAAACTGTTGTTGCTGGCAGCACCGTCGGTGCCAAGCGCCACGTTTAAGCCGCGATCGAGAAACGTTTGTACCGGGCTGAATCCGCTGGCCAGTTTTAAATTGGATTTTGGGCAGTGAACAATCGACGGGCGGTGTTTTTCCAAAGTTGCTAAGTCTTCATCATTGACTTGCGTCATGTGTACGAGTTGGGTGTCTTGGTCGATCAAACCCAGCTCTGCCAGGCGCGCCAGAGGGCGCTGGCCGTGTTCTTTTAAGCTGCCTTCGATTTCGGTTTCGGTTTCGTGGCAATGCACTTGCACGCCACACCGGTGTTGATGTTTGGCATTGACGATATTACTAAAACTCTCGCAGCTAACGGTATACGGCGCGTGAGGGCCGATAGCAGTAGTGATTAGCGGCATGTCGCGTGTCTCTGCCGCCAAGCCTTCGATGGCCTGCAAGCTTTCGTCGGCAGAGGTGGTCCAGTTGTTGGGAAAATCAAACACCGGCGGTGCCAAGTAGGCGCGAATACCAGAGCTTTGCACCGCCCGCGCGGTTGCCTCGGGAAAGAAATACATATCGGCAAAGCAAGTGGTGCCGGTGGCTATCATCTCGGCAATGGCCACCAGGCTGCCATCGTAAACAAACTCTGGACTAACGAATTCGGACTCGGCGGGCCAAATGTGGTCTTCAAGCCAGGTATGTAGGGGCAAATCGTCGGCGTAGCCGCGTAACAGCGACATCGCCGCGTGGCCGTGGGCGTTGATTAAGCCCGGAATAAGCAAATGTTCCGAAAGCGGCACCACCTCTGCGGCACAGTAGCGCTGGCGAGCTTGACGGGTGGGCAGAATATCGAGAATTTTGTCGTCTTTGATGATCAGCGTCGATTTTTCCAACACGCTGTTATTGGCATCGACGGTGGCCAGCCACTCTGCCTCCAGAGCAAAGTCTGCGGCGATGGGCTTAGAATCCTGAATTTCAGACATATTTAAAGGCTCTTGTCAGTCCCGTTGGCAAAAAAGCGGGGCAGTATAGCGAAAGCGCTTTATAAGAACATTAAAGCGTGTGCCTATCTTACTGATTTCATGGTATAATTCCGCGCTATTGTGGTGCGCACAGAGACTGGCTGGGGCGGTTTATGCCAGCCATTAATTCCGCCGTTTTAGCGGTGGACTTATCGCTCAATGGTCGTGTTACGGGCATGGGCTTTTTTACGAGTTTGAGCGCACCGTTTTATCCATAGAATACCGGAAAATTACAACGATACCGGAGTCAGGCAACCACTATATGGCCGAAATTGCAAGAGAAGTATTCCCAGTAAACATCGAGGACGAACTCAAACAATCCTATCTAGATTACGCTATGAGCGTTATTGTCGGGCGAGCACTGCCCGATGTGCGCGATGGCTTAAAGCCCGTTCACCGGCGCGTATTATTCGCCATGAACGAGCTAAAAAATGACTGGAACAAGCCTTATAAAAAATCGGCTCGTGTGGTGGGTGACGTGATTGGTAAATATCACCCACACGGTGATTCTGCCGTCTACGACACCATTGTGCGTATGGCGCAGCCGTTTTCGATGCGTTACACATTGGTCGACGGCCAGGGAAACTTCGGTTCGATTGACGGCGATAACGCCGCCGCCATGCGTTACACCGAAATCCGCATGGAAAAAATTGCCCATGAGTTGCTGTCGGATCTCGACAAAGAAACCGTTAATTACGTAGAAAACTACGACGGTAACGAGCTGATTCCCGAAGTATTGCCCACGCGCGTGCCAAACCTGTTGGTTAACGGCTCCTCCGGTATTGCTGTGGGCATGGCCACCAATATCCCGCCGCATAATCTGCGCGAAGTTATTAAAGCGTGCTTGGCGTTGATCGAGGATTCGAGCCTCGATACCGACCAGCTTATGGAAATTATTCCCGGTCCCGATTTCCCCACCGGTGGCATCATCAACGGTCGCGCGGGAATTGTTCAGGCCTACCGCACCGGCCGTGGGCGCATTTACGTGCGCGCAAAAACCGAAATTATTCGCGACGATAAAGCCAACAAAGAAACCATTATCGTTACCGAAATTCCTTACCAGCTAAACAAAGCCCGCCTCATTGAGCGCATTGCTGAGCTTGTCAAAGAGAAAAAAATCGAGGGCATCTCGGAGCTGCGCGATGAGTCCGATAAAGACGGTTTGCGCATTGTTATAGAGTTAAAACGCGGCGAAATGGGCGAGGTGGTGCTCAACAACCTGTTTACGCAAACCCAGCTACAAAGTGTTTACGGCATTAATATCGTGGCACTGGTAGAAGGCCAGCCTAAGCTGCTCAATCTTCGCGAGCTGTTGGATTACTTCCTGTTGCACCGCCGCACGGTAGTGACTCGCCGCACCTTGTACTTGTTGCGCAAAGCGCGCGAGCGTGGCCATACCTTGGAAGGTTTGGCCATTGCCATTGCCAGTATCGACCCGATTATCGAATTGATTAAAGCCTCTGCCACGCCGGCAGATGCCAAAGAAGGATTAATCAACCGCGGCTGGCCGGTGGGTGATGTCGCGCAGTTTTTAGAGCGTGCTGGTGCCGATGCTTGCCGACCGGAAGAGCTGCCCGAGCAGTTCGGTGTGGTGGATGGCCAGTACTTCCTTTCGCCGGCACAGGCACAAGCTATCTTGGACTTGCGACTGCACCGCCTAACCGGCATGGAGCACGACAAGCTGCTCGCGGAATATGAAGAAAAACTCAAGCAAATTGCCGAATTCCTAGAAATCCTCAACAATCCTGAGCGCTTAATGGCGGTTATAAAGGAAGAACTCGAAGAAGTCGTCAAAGAATACGGCGACGAGCGTCGCACCGATATTCAGAGTTCGCACACCGATTTGAGCATGGAAGATCTCATCACCGAAGAAGATCGGGTGGTGACCATTTCGCACAGTGGCTACGCCAAATCGCAACCGCTGGAAGCCTATCAAGCGCAAAAACGCGGCGGAATGGGTCGTGCGGCCACGGCGGTAAAAGATGAAGACTTTGTTGAGCATTTGCTGGTGGCCAACACCCACGATACCTTGTTGTGCTTTACCGATGCCGGCAAAGTGTACTGGATTAAGGTGTACCAAATTCCTGTGGCCGGTCGCCAGTCGCGCGGTCGACCCATCGTTAATTTAATTGGCTTGGACGAAGGCGAACGCATTACGTCTATTCTGCCGGTTAAAGAATACACCGAAGATCATTTTGTGTTTATGGCCACGGCCTACGGCACCGTTAAGAAAACACCGCTATCGCAATTCTCTCGGCCAAGAAGTGTGGGCTTAATCGCTCTGGCTTTGGATGAGGGCGACCATTTAGTGGGTACGGCCCTTACCAACGGCAATTCCGATGTTATTTTGTTCAGCTCTTCCGGCAAAGCGGTACGCTTCCAGGAAACCGATGTGCGCCCAATGGGCCGTACCTCGCGCGGTGTGCGCGGTATTCGCATGGCCGATGAGCAGCGCGTTATCGCCATGGTGATTCCATCGGATGAGGGCAAAATCCTTACCGTTAGCGAGCACGGATTTGGCAAACGCACCATGACCTCTGAGTTCCCAACAAAAGGGCGGGGTACACAAGGTGTAATCGCTATGGCAGTATCAGAGCGTAACGGCCCTGTGGTAGGCGCGGTTCAGGTGTTCGATGGCGATGAAATCATGCTGATTTCCGATCAAGGTACGCTCGTGCGCACCCGAGGCGATGAAGTTTCGCAATCCGGCCGCAACACCCAGGGCGTGCGTTTGATCAAATTGCGCGAAGGCGAACACCTAGTAGGCGTTCAGCGGGTGGAAGATTCCTCCGACGAGGACGAAACCGACGGCGAAGCGGGCTCGGACGAGGCAGAGTAATCGGAAATCGAGTAATCGATTGTATTCAAGCGCAAGTTCGGTAACGCCAAGCTTTAAAGTAATTAGGAAATAATCGCGCTAAATTCCCCGCGTCTCATTAACCGGGTTTTGGTTTTAGGCGCGTGTTTTGCCTTAGATTTAACTGCTTAACCGCTCAATTGCGTGGTTTATTTAAGGTTTTAAATGAGTGAACTTGGCTAAGCCCCGGATTCCAGTCGCTCGCCCCAGTTATAACGCACGGCCCTATGCATGTTGAGTGAACCAAGGGCCGAAGACAGTTTGTAACAGTTTTGGAAGAAGATTATTCGTGTCAGCCAATGAATCGCAGCACAGTGAACAAGCCCGCTTAAAGCAATTGCGCGACTCCATCGATGCCGTGGATGAGCAAATTGCCAAGTTGATCAATCAGCGCGCGGCCTACGCCCAGGAAGTGGCGCAGGTAAAACAGCAGCACGCCAACGGTGAATCGGTAGTGTTTTATCGCCCCGAGCGCGAAGCTCAAGTGTTGCGCCACATCATGGATACCAATTCGGGCCCATTGCACGATGAAGAGTTGGCGCGATTGTTTCGCGAGATTATGAGCGCTTGTTTAGCGCTGGAAAAACCGATCTCGGTGGCTTACTTGGGCCCCGAAGGCACCTTTACCCAGCAAGCCGCGCTCAAGCACTTTGGTCACTCCGCACAAACCGAAACCATGCCGGCTATTGGCGATGTTTTTCGTGAAGTGGAAGCCGGCAGTGTGCAGTACGGTGTAGTGCCAATCGAGAACTCCACCGAAGGGGTTGTTAATCACACCCTCGATAATTTTGTGTCATCCAGTTTGAAAATCTGCGGTGAGGTGGAATTGCGAATTCACCACAACTTAATGGTATCCGATGTCACCAAGCACGATGCCATTACGCGTATTTATTCTCACGCGCAATCTTTCGCCCAGTGTCGCAATTGGTTGGATACGCATTACCCTCAAGCCGAACGTGTAGCCGTAAGCAGCAACGCCGATGCGGCGCGGCGGGTTAAAGGCGAATGGAACTCGGCGGCCATTGCTGGTGAGCTGGCCGCGCAAAAATACGGTTTGACGCTACTTAACGAAAAAATCGAAGATCAACCCGATAACTCCACGCGCTTTTTAATTATCGGTACCGATTTAGTGCCACCCAGTGGCGACGACAAAACCTCTATTATGGTGGCGATGAAAAACCAGCCGGGCGCGCTGCACGATTTATTGCAGCCCTTTCATGAGCTAAAAATTGATCTCACCCGCGTGGAAACTCGTCCCTCCAAAACCGGAGCTTGGAATTACGTATTTTTTATTGATTTTTGTGGCCATATCGAAGACGACAAGGTTCGAACAGCCTTAGCCAGAGTTGACTCCTGTGCAACGGATGTCAAAGTTTTGGGCTCTTACCCAAAAGCGGTACTTTAGATTTCACGATTTAACGAGCAGCGCGGAAAGGGATTCCTGCAACCCGCTAGTGCTTTACATTAGGGATAAACCAACGCAACGGGAGCTTTTTATGGGCACAAATCTTACTTGGCATGATCACAATGTCAGTCACGACATGCGGGTGGAACAAAAGCAGCAAAAGCCGTGTATTCTTTGGTTTACGGGCTTGAGCGGAGCGGGTAAGTCCACTTTGGCCAATGCCATTGAGCACGAACTGTTTCAACGTGATCGCCACACTTACCTGTTAGACGGCGACAATGTACGCCACGGGCTCAACAAGGATTTGGGCTTCTCCGACGAAGACCGAGTGGAGAATATTCGTCGCATCGGCGAAGCGTCCCGATTGTTCGTCGATGCCGGGTTGATTGTATTAAGTGCTTTTATCTCGCCGTTTCGATCCGATCGCCAATTGGTGCGCGAACTGGTAAAAGCCGATGAGTTCATCGAAATCTACGTCGCCACCCCCTTGGCTGTGTGTGAGCAGCGCGACCCGAAAGGCCTCTACAAAAAAGCTCGCGCCGGCGACATTAAAAATTTTACCGGTATCGATTCCCCCTACGAGCCGCCAGAATCGCCAGAAGTATTTGTGGACACGTCTGAGCTCAGTATGGAGCAGGCGGTAAATCAGGTAATATCTTACTTAGAGAGCAAAAAGATTATTCCCAAGCGCTAGGGATTGAAAGATGCATCAAGGACAGGGCTTGAGTGAATAAGTTAGTTATCGTAGGTATTGGTTTGATAGGCGGCAGCTTTGCTGCGGCCTTGAAGCGATGCCAGGTTCCATTGGAGTTCATCGGCGTTGCCCGGCGCGCCGAGGTGGCAAAAACGGCGGTTGAGCTGGGTATCGTCGATCGCGCGGTTACCGATTTATCGGCCATTGCCGCTGAGTTAGGTGAAGGCGATGTAGTATTTATTGCCGTGCCGACCTTATCGGTGCCGACGATGCTCCAGCAGTGCGCCGAGTGTTTATCACCGGCGGTAACCATTACCGATGCGGCCAGCGTAAAGGGCACCGTGCTGGCAGCGGCTCAGCAAATTTACGGCACCGTACCGGCGCAACTGGTGCTCGGTCATCCCATTGCCGGTTCCGAAAAAAGCGGCGTCGATGCCGCCGACCCCTGTCTCTATCGACAACACAAAGTTATCCTCACACCCACGGCACAAACCGGCGAATCTCACCTGCAGTTAATCAGCGATTTGTGGCGTTTAACAGGCGCCGATGTGGTGCATATGGCGGTGGAAGAACACGATCAGGTGTTGGCGGCCACCAGTCATCTGCCTCATTTGCTGGCCTATGGCCTGGTTGATACGCTAGCTCGCGACCCCGAGCATGAAAACATCTTCCGCTACGCCGCGGGCGGCTTTCGAGATTTTACGCGTATTGCCTCCAGTGACCCGCAAATGTGGCACGACATTATGTGCTCCAACAGTGAAGCAATCATCCGTTCGTTGGATATGTTCAGCGAAAACCTACAGGTGCTGCGCAATGCCGTGGTTAAAAAAGACAGCGATGAAATTTTAAATACCTTTAAAAGAGCGAAAGCCGCTCGGGATCATTTCGCGCAATTGATCAGTCATCGTACTAGAGAAGCAAAGATGCAAAATATTATTAACTACCGCTTGGCACCGGGTGGCACCGTTAACGGCACCATTCGAGTCCCGGGCGATAAATCCATTTCTCACCGCTCGATTATGCTGGGTTCTCTGGCCGAGGGCACAACCCATGTGTCTGGATTTTTAGAGGGCGCTGATGCATTAGCGACTTTATCGGCGTTTCGAGCCATGGGCGTGACTATTCAGGGTCCGGAAAATGGCAAGGTAGTCATTGAGGGGGTGGGTCTGCACGGCCTTCGACAGCCGGAGCAACCCTTGAATATGGGCAATTCCGGCACCTCGATGCGCTTGCTGTCAGGAATTGCCGCCGGCCAGAAGTTTGAAGTCACTTTAACCGGCGACGAATCACTGAGTAAGCGCCCCATGAATCGCGTCGCCGATCCACTGCGATTGATGGGCGTTACGGTGGATACCGAAGAGGGCGGTATACCGCCGGTAACGATTCACGGGCAAGGGCAAACAAAAGCCATCCATTACGATCTACCCATGGCCAGTGCTCAGGTAAAATCTTGCGTGCTATTGGCCGGTCTCTATGCCGACGGCCAAACCACCGTGGTTGAGCCCGCTCCCACTCGCGATCACACCGAACGTATGCTCAGAGGTTTCGGTTATCCGGTACAAACTCAGGGGTCGACCATTTCTTTGCAAGGTGGCGGCAAGCTCACCGCCACCGACATCGATGTGCCGGCGGATATTTCTTCGGCGGCATTTTTCATGATTGCGGCTGCAATCACGCCAGGATCGGAGTTAGTGCTCGAACACGTGGGCATTAACCCGACGCGAATTGGCATCGTTAACATTTTGAAATTAATGGGTGCGAATATTCAATTGCGTAACGAGCGAGAAGTGGGTGGTGAACCAGTGGCCGATATCGCTATTCAATACGCGCCGTTAAAAGGCATTGAAATACCGGAAGATCAAGTGCCCTTGGCCATTGATGAATTTCCCGTATTGTTTGTCGCGGCAGCCTGTGCCGAAGGGCGTACCGTGTTAACCGGTGCCGAGGAGCTGCGCGTAAAAGAGAGTGATCGCATTCAGGTGATGGCCGACGGCCTGAAAACATTGGGCGTAAAAGCAACGCCCACAGATGACGGTATGATTGTCGAAGGCGGAACGATGGGCGGTGGCGATATTTTTACTCATCACGATCATCGTATTGCCATGTCGTTTGCGGTAGCGTCGCTTGCGGCCAAGGAGGAGATCCGTATTCACGATTGCGCCAATGTGGCAACGTCTTTCCCAAGTTTTGTTGAGCTGGCAAAACGTGTGGGCATATCTATAGAAGAACACATTCTATAATTTTTTCCATTTACAAGATTATAATCTAAGCCTCATCGTTAGCTCACAAGGCTTAGCAACTGGACACAACCCAAGGCTGTGATTACCCATGACTATTGATTTTAACTTGACCCACCTTAAGCAGTTAGAAGCGGAAAGTATTCATATTATTCGCGAAGTGGCTGCGGAGTTCGATAATCCGGTAATGCTTTACTCCATCGGCAAAGATTCTGCCGTAATGTTGCATTTGGCCCGTAAAGCGTTTTATCCGGGTAAGCCTCCGTTTCCGCTGTTGCACGTCGATACCACCTGGAAATTTAAAGAAATGATTAAATTTCGGGATGAACTGGCGGCCAATCTTGGTTTGGATTTAATTGTGCACATCAACCAAGAAGGCGTGGACATGGGCGTTGGCCCCTTTACCCACGGCAGTGCCAAGCACACCGACATCATGAAAACCGATGCATTAAAACAAGCCCTTAACAAATACGGATTCGATGCCGCCTTTGGTGGCGCTCGCCGCGATGAAGAAAAATCCCGAGCCAAAGAGCGTGTGTATTCTTTCCGCGATAAAAACCACCGTTGGGATCCAAAAAACCAACGTCCAGAGCTTTGGAATATTTACAACAGCCGAGTGGATCGCGGCGAGAGCATTCGTGTATTCCCGCTATCCAACTGGACTGAATTGGATATTTGGCAATACATTCACCTCGAAAGCATCCCCATCGTACCGTTGTATTTTGCGGCCAAGCGCCCGGTCGTTGAACGCGACGGCGTATTAATTATGGTCGACGACGAGCGTATGCCGTTGGAAGAGGGCGAAGTACCCATGGAAAAAATGGTGCGTTTCCGTACTTTGGGGTGCTACCCGCTCACGGGCGCAGTGGAATCGGAAGCGACCACTTTGCCAGAAATTATTCAGGAAATGTTATTGACCACCACATCGGAGCGCCAAGGCCGGGTTATCGACCACGACAGCGCCGCTTCAATGGAAAAGAAAAAGCAGGAGGGCTATTTCTAATGTCGCACCAATCAGATCTTATTGCCGAAGACATCAACGCCTACCTGGATCAGCACGAGCGCAAAGAATTACTGCGTTTTTTAACTTGCGGTAGTGTCGACGACGGAAAAAGTACATTAATCGGTCGTCTGTTGCACGACTCCAAAATGATCTACGAAGATCAGCTGGCTGCGATTCAATCCGATACACAAAAACACGGCACCACCGGCGAAAAAGTGGACTTGGCGTTGTTGGTGGATGGTTTGGCCGCAGAGCGAGAGCAGGGTATTACCATCGATGTGGCCTATCGTTATTTCTCCACCGATAAACGCAAATTTATTATTGCCGACACACCGGGGCACGAGCAGTACACTCGCAATATGGCCACAGGCGCATCTACCTGTGATTTGGCGGTTATTTTAATTGACGCGCGTCACGGTGTAATGACTCAGACTCGTCGCCACAGCTATATTGCTTCGCTACTCGGTATTCAACACATTGTGGTAGCCATAAACAAAATGGATTTGGTGGACTACAGTGAAGCGCGGTTTGAAGAAATCAAAGCGGAATATCTGCCGTTTGCCACGGATCTGGGCTTAAAAGATATTCAGTTTGTGCCGATTTCCGCTCTAGACGGCGACAACGTGGTTAACGTCAGTGAGCACACCGATTGGTATCAAGGTAAAACCCTGATGCAAATCCTCGAAACCGTTGAGATCATTTACGATAAAAATACCGAAGATTTTCGGTTTCCTGTGCAGTATGTTAACCGCCCCAATCTGGACTTTCGCGGATTTTGCGGCACCATCGCCTCCGGTGTTGTTCGCCCAGGCGATGAGGTAAAAGCGCTGCCTTCGGGTAAAACCAGCAAGGTGAAGAAAATCGTTACCTTTGAAGGTGAGCTACCTTACGCCTTTGTAGGGCAAGCGGTGACTTTAACATTGGAAGACGAAATCGACATCAGTCGCGGCGATATGATTGTTCGCGTGGATGCTGATGTGGCGCAATCCAACCACTTAAAAGCTCATGTCGTTTGGATGTCTGAAGATGCGCTGCGCCCAGACAAGCAATACATTTTTAAATTTGCCACCAAGGCCAGCATCGGCCAAGTTAAAAACATTCAGCATAAAATTGACGTAAACACCCAAGCATTAACGGATGATGCAGTATCGCTTGAGTTAAACGATATTGGTGTGGCAGAAATTACGTTAAATGCGGATGTGGCGGTGGATCCTTATTACGACAATCCCGCAACCGGATCTTTTATTATTATTGATCGATTAACCAACATTACTGTGGGTGCTGGCATGGTTGATGCCGCATTGGAAGAAGTAACAGTAGCAGTTGATAAAAATGCGGTCACTGAGTTTGAAATCGAACTCAATGCGTTAATTCGCAAACACTTCCCGCATTGGAATGCTCAAGATATATCTAAGCTACTTAAATAACGCGGATAGCTCGACGGAAGTTCGCTGAGTAAAAGAGGCCAGTTTATTTTGCTCAAGTATTAAGGGTTGATGGTTAAAACTTAATACTTGAGTATGAATAGACTGGCCTACTTTTGTGGGCTAAATCGGCGTTAATTCTTGGCGATTTTCCTCTATAGTCTCCCTCTCATAAAATTTAATCTTCCCCACACACATATAAACCTGGGGAGATAAATCATGAACACTTTTTCACGTCACATTATTGCCGTTTTTGCTGGACTGGTACTTTGTATCGGTTTGCCGGTTGTTGCAGAAACCGACACTCAATCTATAACTCAATCCGAAACAAAAACCGAATTAGATAGCAGCAGTGAAGTGGCTGCCGTTGATTCGGTAAATATTAACTCTGCCTCCGCCGAAGAGTTAGCATCTGCCTTAAAAGGTGTGGGCCCCAAAAAAGCCGCAGCAATTATCGAGTGGCGCGAAGAATTCGGCAGTTTCCAACATTTGGAAGAGTTGATGGAAGTGAAGGGCATTGGTCCGGCCACTTTCGAAAAAAATCGCGCTAAAATTACGCTTTAAACAGTTGATTAATAATTGATCTATAGTGTGTTAGACCACACACACTCGCACGCTTAGTCGAATTCAGTGGTAATCTCGCTATAGGCAAATGATCCTAAGATGATTGATCTGAAGTTGATCAAGCTATAGTTGATCAAATTAATTAAAATAGGCACAAAGAAGTCATTAATGCCCGACTTGTTCGGGCATTGTTGTATTTAGCCCTAAAGTAATGGTAGCCTGCGGCCATCCAAAAACGCGGTGTTTAAAAATTGTCCAATCCATCTGAACCCAATCACCAAAATTCATCTGGCCCTAACTCTTTGGGCTCGAAACTATTAGGCCCCCAAATAATTGTCGCACTCGATTACTGTCGAGCGGATGCTGCATTGGCCATGGCGGCCAAATTGGACCCAAATTATTGTCGGGTTAAGGTCGGTAAAGAATTATTTACGGCCGCGGGCCCCACCATTGTCGAGGCTTTGCAAGCGCAAGGATTTGAGGTCTTCCTGGACTTAAAATTTCACGATATTCCCAATACCTGCGCCAATGCGGTAAAAGCTGCCGCTCAATTGGGTGTGTGGATGGTGAATGTGCATGCCAGCGGCGGGACGGCAATGATGCACGCTGCGCGCGAAGCGCTAGAGCAGGTCACTACCCCTCAAAAGCCGCTCTTAATTGCGGTGACTGTGCTAACCAGCATGGCCGAGTCGGATTTGTCTGAGATTGGTATCGCTGTTTCGCCCGCTCTGCAGGTAAAACACTTGGCGGCTTTGGCTCAAAGCTCTGGGCTCGATGGTGTTGTCTGCTCTGCTCAGGAAGCGCAAATGCTCAAACAGCAATTGGGCCAGGCCTTTTATACCGTAACTCCGGGCATCAGACCACTGGGATCGGCCAGCAACGATCAAACCCGCATCACCACACCGGAGCAAGCCATTGCCATGGGCGCTGACTTTTTAGTCGTTGGTCGGCCCATTACGCAGGCCGATGTTCCCGCCATCGCTTGTCGGCAGATTGTCGATTCCATTTCCAACCTTTAATCAGTCTTAGAATTTATGTCTTTAGATCATCCCGTCATTACTGTCGATGGCCCTAGTGGCGCTGGTAAAGGTACTTTGAGCCTCTGGTTAGCAGAGAAATTGCGCTTTCATTTGTTGGATAGCGGTGCGTTGTATCGTCTTAGTGCTATGGCAGCAAAGACTCAAAACATCGATTTAAACGACGAAATCGCGGTGGCCGAAATCAGCAAAACGTTGAAGGTCTCTTTCAAGCCCCAAGATGGTTCTGTAGCAGTCATGCTGGATGGTCAGGATGTAAGCTCGGTTTTGCGCACAGAAGACGCCGGGATGGCGGCTTCTAAAGTCGCGGCGTTACCCAAAGTGCGCGAGGCATTGGTTTCCCGACAGCGAAATTTTGTGGAAGCGCCAGGATTGGTGGCCGACGGTCGCGATATGGGCACGACGATATTCCCAGGGGCCGACGCTAAAATATTTTTAACCGCCAGTGCCGAAACTCGCGCGAAAAGACGATTCTGCCAACTACAGGAATCTGGTGTGGTTGCCGATTACGATAAGATTCTAGAAGACATTCGCGCGCGCGACGATAAAGACTCCAATCGGTCAGCTTCGCCACTCAAACCAGCAGACGACGCTTTACTCATCGACAGCAGTCATCTAACAATCGATTCTGTGTGTGCTCAAGCGCTGGAGTACGTTCGAGCAAGACTCGGCACTGACTAAGGATCGCAATCGATTAGCTTGCGCGCGATCAAAGAAGTGATCCCTTTGTTGGAACCGCTGCCGGCGGTTTGAGTCGTAAAGCACAGTAAAAACAATGGCTGAGTGGCCAAGGTGTAAGCCCTGTGGAAAGCTTTCTTTTATATTGGTTGCTGTTTGCCGGTGTGGTGCTGGGCTTTTTGTTGGGGCGCTACAGCCGTAAGGCCCGCACGAGTCAAAACACCGCCGTTAACGACGTTAGCATCGAGTATATTCGTGGCTTAAATCACTTGCTTAACGAAGACGCCGATGCGGCCGTCGACACCTTTACCGATCTGCTACCCGTTAACTCCAAAACTTTGGATACCCACTTGGCTCTTGGCGGCCTTTTGCGCAGGAGAGGAGAGGTTGGCCGGGCGATTCGTTTGCACCAAAATCTGGTAAAGCACGAAGGGTTATCGAAGCAAGACGGCCAAAAGGCTTTGCTGGAGCTGGGGCTCGACTATTTAAAAGCCGGTGTACTCGATCGAGCCGAAGACATTTTTGAGCAGCTGCAAAGCGCAGAAGACGACGATGTGTGTTTTAAAAGTTTGTCGTATCTGGCAGAAATCTATCGCGACGAAAAAGAATGGCAAAAGGCGGCCAACGTCGTCGATAGCATGTTGCGTAAAAAACTACCGGCCAACGCCAGTAAGTGGCGTGCCATGCAGGCGCATTTTTACTGCGAGCAGGCGCAGCAGGTATTGGCCGCAGGCGAGGTGAAAACTGCGCGGCGTTTTTTATCAAAAGCCTATATGGCCGATGATTCCTGCGTGCGAGTGAGCTTGCAACTGGCAGATTTGGAATTGGCGCAAGGCCAATTCCGGCAAGCCATTCGTTATCTAAAGCGAGTGCCCGAGCAAGACCCGGACTACATTCCCGAAATTTTGCCTGGATTGCTAGAAAGCTATCGAGCTTTGGGGGCCGTGGATGAATTAATCGATTACCTCAAGCAGCTGCAAGATCGCTACCCAAGTACTTCTGTGCTGATTTCATTGGCCGATCAGGTGCAGCAACACGAAAGTGAGGGTGCCGCAGTGGCTTTGTTGGATCAAAAGCTGCAATCCAGACCCTCACTGCGTGTGGTGGGCAAATTTTTGGATGTTTACTGGCGGCGCAAAACCAAAGATGCCCCCGATAAAGAGCAAACGCTCATTCGCTCGCTGCTCGAACTATTGCTAACGCACAAATCTTACTATCGCTGTGGTAGCTGCGGATTCTCTGGTAATCAGCTTCATTGGCAGTGCCCGAGCTGCAAAAACTGGGGTTCGATTAAAGCCATAAAGGGATTGGAAGGCGAATAGCTGTTCGATCTGATTAGTAAATGTGCAAAAAAGGTCAGGAAAAACAATCACTTATTTTTTTATGACTGCCTGTTGACAGCCTTAGAGGTGGTCTATAAGATACGCGCCATTCCTGAGTCGGCACTCAGAATTATTCCGGCATAGCTCAGCGGTAGAGCAGTAGACTGTTAATCTATTGGTCCCTGGTTCGATCCCAGGTGCCGGAGCCATCTTTCAAGCAGCTTGGTAATCGTTGCACCCAGCTACTAGTTCATTGCCAAGCTAGCTTATTCAATAAGTTGCTTTCAGAATTAAAAGTTGCTTTCACAATTAAATAGTCAGCCTTCGACGTCGCTAAAAGCGAGTTGTTGTCATCATCGTTAGTGCAGCTAAGCGAGTGGTTTGAAAGCTGTATTGCAAATTTTATTAGCCGCAGTATCTTTTGTGTTTTAAGTGGTTGTTTTATCGATTAGCTTCAACACTCCTCATTCGTCACTCTATTTTTTCGAGCATCTTAAAGTCATTGCCTTGCGTATGGCTTTCTGGTAGGCTTCGCGCTCTTTTATGAGGGCGCGCTCAGGTACACTCCCCACAAATCTTTGTTGATGTGCTTTTCGCGCCTTTAATGGCTATCTGTTGGTTGATTTTTGTGCAAAACAGGTCAAGGTAACAGGTTGGCGTTATTTTCAATGTGTGAGTCGGCTCTCTCGCCAGAACTAAGCGTGCTAACTCACCTTAAAAAACCAACCCACAAGTCTGGCATTGTGGCAGGTGCGTTTCTGGTTTCAACGTTATTCGTTTTAGTCGGTTTCGCCAACAATCATAGGTAACATAATGAGCGAAAGCTTTGCAGAGCTGTTTGAAGAAAGTTTAAAAAGTGTCGACATGGTTCCCGGTTCCATCGTAACCGGTGTAGTAATCGATGTAGATAAAGACTGGGTTACCGTCCACGCCGGTCTTAAGTCCGAAGGTGTTATTCCCTCCTCACAATTCCTCGACGATAACGGCGAACTTACCCTAAACGTAGGTGATGAAGTTCAAGTTGCGCTGGAAACCGTAGAAGACGGTTTTGGCGAAACCCGCCTTTCTCGCGAAAAAGCCAAGCGCGCCGAATCCTGGCGTATTCTGGAAGCGGCTCACGCGGCTGAAGAAGTGGTTAAAGGTGTTATCAACGGTAAAGTCAAAGGCGGTTTCACCGTCGATGTATCCGGCATCCGTGCTTTCTTGCCTGGTTCTTTGGTGGATGTTCGCCCAGTGCGCGAAACCACTCACCTGGAAGGTAAAGACCTCGAATTCAAAGTTATTAAGCTCGATCAGAAGCGCAACAATGTTGTGGTTTCTCGTCGTGCCGTACTAGAACAAGCAAACTCTGCAGAGCGCGAAGAACTGTTGGCCAACCTACAAGAAGGTATGGCTGTTAAAGGTGTGGTTAAAAACCTTACCGATTACGGTGCCTTCGTTGATTTGGGCGGTGTCGATGGTCTGTTGCACATCACCGATATGGCTTGGAAGCGAATCAAGCACCCGAGCGAAATCGTCAATGTTGGCGATGAGATCGATGTAAAAGTATTGAAGTTCGATCGCGAGCGCAATCGTGTTTCTCTGGGCTTGAAGCAATTGGGCGAAGATCCTTGGATTTCCATCACTCAGCGCTACCCAGAAGGCGCGCGTGTTAAAGCGACGGTTACCAACCTTACCGATTACGGTTGTTTCGCCGAATTGGAAGAGGGTGTAGAAGGCTTGGTTCACGTATCCGAAATGGACTGGACCAACAAAAACATTCACCCATCCAAAGTTGTGCAGTTGGGCGATGACGTTGAAGTAATGATTCTGGATATTGACGAAGAACGTCGTCGTATCTCTTTGGGTATCAAGCAGTGTCAAGAGAACCCATGGGATGCCTTCGGTCGTCAGTACGCTAAAGGCGATAAAATTTCCGGCAAGATCAAATCCATCACTGATTTCGGTATCTTCATTGGTTTGGAAGGTGGTATCGATGGTTTGGTGCACTTGTCTGATATCTCCTGGAACGAAACTGGCGAAGAAGCCGTGCGTGCTTACAAGAAAGGCGACGAGTTGGAAACCGTTATTCTGGCCATCGACCCAGAGCGCGAGCGCATTTCTCTCGGTATCAAGCAATTAGAGACAGATCCTTTCACCGGCTTTGTTACTGAAAATGACAAAGGCGCCATTGTTAAAGGTACTGTGAAAGAAATCGATGCTAAAGGCGCGGTAATTGTTTTGGCTGAAGACGTAGAAGCAACTCTTAAGGCCTCTGAAATCAGTCGCGAAAAAGTTGAAGACGCTCGCAACGTTTTGAACGAAGGCGACGAGGTGGAAGCTAAGATTGTCGCGGTTGATCGTAAGAACCGTCAAATCAATCTATCCATCAAAGCGAAAGATCAGGACGAAGAGAAAGCGGCTATTAAAGAGCACTCTACCAAGTCCAATGAGCAGGCATCACCGGCAACTTTGGGTGATCTAATCAAAGCTCAAATGGAAAACCAAGACAGCTAAGGTTTTCCTGCAAAAAAGCGGCTTCGGCCGCTTTTTTTGTGCCTGGTGTTTACCTAGTTCTGCCTTCCTTTAGTACAAAGCCCCTCATAAATCTTCGTTCTTAACTCTGACTAATCGCAACCTCTCGGCCACAAGTTGATGGGTTATTTCTGCGAGGTCTTGCTTGAATACCTCGAATAGTATATAAATCAGTAACTTAGGAATTTGTTGTAGCAGACTTACACAAACTGTATTCGTTATCGCTTCTTGTTACGTTGGGATAATCACTTGGAGGTGGGATCCAATGACCAAGTCAGAGCTTATCGAGCGGATTGCCGAGCGTCAGGATCAGTTGTCGGCCAAAGATGTGGAATTGGCGGTCAAACTCATTCTTGAGTATATGTCTCGCATGCTGGCCGCCGGAGATCGTATTGAGGTGCGAGGGTTTGGCAGCTTTTCTTTGCACTACCGCGAGCCCCGGGTTGGGCGCAATCCTAAAACTGGCGATCCCGTAGAGTTAAAAGGCAAATACGTACCGCACTTTAAACCCGGTAAAGAAATGCGCGATAGGGTTAACGAAAGCATCTAGCACAAAATCAACATCTGTTCTTCTGGAATAGCTTTTGTTGTTAAGCCTGAGTGGCGCCGGGTTATTTTCATTGGCGTATTGGGCTATAAATCAAATTCCTGCCTTTATTCATTAATTCTCTTCCATCTCAAGTCAACAACCCCACCTCAAATCAACAACTGCTCGAAAGCTTAAAGATCTTCCGCTACTAAAACTGTTTAGCCAGAAAGCTATACTATTCCAGCGTTTTTGTTGAAAATTTAGCTGGCTTTGTGGGGTTTCACAGTTATTAACATCTTTCCGGGCCTTTCATAATTCTAAAATTTGCTCTCCGATTGTGATTTAAAAAGGGGAGTGATAAAGTGCTTTGAATTACTAAAATGTAATGTAAGTCAGGGCAAAGGATCACCAAAATCAAAAGGTTAGCGTTATCCAGTCCTGATCAAGGAGGGTAAATTGTGAAGGTTGTTGTCACCGGTGGTGCCGGGTTTATTGGTAGTGCTGTGATCCGAGAATTGATTCTATCTACGGATCACCAAGTGTGTAATCTGGATAAACTAACGTACGCAGGCAACCTGGAATCATTGGCCCCTGTCGCCGACTCTGATCGATACCAATTTGTCCAGGCAGATATCGCCAACAAAGCCGACGTCGACCAAATTTTTCAGAATTTTCATCCCGATGTGGTTATGAATCTGGCAGCAGAAAGCCACGTCGATCGCTCCATTGATGGCCCATCGGAATTTATGGTCACCAACATAATGGGCACCTTTACCCTGTTAGAGTCAGCACGCAGTTACTACAGCCAGCTAGACGACAGCAAAAAAGCGGCTTTTCGGTTCCACCATATCTCAACCGATGAAGTGTACGGCACTTTGGGGGCTACTGGGTTGTTTACTGAGACAACGCCGTATGCACCAAACTCGCCCTACAGTGCTTCAAAAGCTTCTTCAGATCACTTGGTGCGCGCGTGGCATGAGACCTACCAATTGCCCACAGTGCAAACCAATTGCTCCAATAATTACGGCCCTTACCACTTTCCCGAAAAACTCATCCCTCTAGTCATCTTAAATGCTCTCGAAGGCAAGCCATTACCCGTTTACGGCGATGGCAAGCAAGTTCGGGATTGGTTGTATGTAGAAGACCATGCCAGAGCGCTGCTAAAAGTGGTTTTTGAAGGTGCAGTGGGTGAGACCTACAATATTGGTGGTCATAACGAAAAGCAAAATATCGAGGTGGTTACCACCATTTGCGAAATTCTCGATGAGGTGCGACCCAAATCCACCTCTTATAAAGAGCAAATTACCTTTGTAGCCGACCGGCCTGGCCACGATCAGCGTTACGCCATTGACGCGAGCAAAATTCAGCGTGATTTGGGTTGGGAGCCACAGGAAAGTTTTGATAGTGGCATACGCAAAACGGTGGAGTGGTATTTAAATAACAGTGATTGGTGTGAAGCCGTTACCAAAAACAAATACGATCGCAGCCGAATTGGCTTAAAAGCGTAACTTTATCACGATGATGTGTTCAACAAACAGGATGTACGGTGGCTTACATGAATGTTAATCGCAAAGGGATTGTGTTGGCAGGTGGATCGGGAACTCGTCTTCATCCATTAACGTTGGGTGTGAGTAAGCAGCTCATGCCGGTATACGATAAGCCAATGATCTACTACCCCATCTCCACACTGATGATGGCGGGAATCAGAGAAATTCTTATTATCACAACACCGGATGATCAATCGCAATTTAAAAAACTGCTGGGCGATGGCTCTCATTGGGGCGTGGAATTCACCTACGTGGTGCAACCCTCCCCAGATGGTTTGGCGCAGGCATTCATTTTAGGGGAAGAGTTTTTAGACGACTCGTTAGCCTGTTTGATTTTGGGTGATAACATCTTTCATGGGCATGGACTGGTTAAAACCCTAAAAGAAGTCAGCCAGCAAAATACCGGTGCCACGGTGTTTGGCTATTGGGTTAACGATCCAGAGCGTTACGGTGTAGCTGAATTTGACGACAGTGGTAAGGTGATTTCCATCGAAGAAAAACCTGCCGAGCCGAAATCTAACTATGCAGTAACCGGTTTATACTTTTACGACCAGCAGGTAGTGGACATCGCCAAGGCGTTAAAGCCATCCGCCCGTGGCGAATTGGAAATTACCGACCTCAACAAAGTGTACCTCGAAAACGGCCAGCTTCGAATGGAAGATCTGGGCCGCGGCAGCGCCTGGCTTGATACCGGCACGCACGACTCACTGCTAGAGGCCGGCAATTACATAGAAACATTGGTAAAACGGCAAGGTTTGGCAGTGTGTTGCCCGGAGGAAATCGCCTACATTAACCAGTGGATATCAACGGATGAGTTGATGGTACTGGCTGATAAGTTTAAAAAGACCGCTTATGGGCAATACCTGCAAAATTTACCCATTCGGAAATTACAGCTGACGTAATTGGTCGGGTAAAACAAAAGATGTTAAACACTCTTTCTATGCGTTACGGTTGTTGGTTGGTGTTATTTTAATTTCTATTTGCAATTAACCGTAATAGTAAAATTTCAACCTTTAAATTGCTTATAAAGTAAGGTGTTTTCCTTTCACAAAGCCTTTATAAGCAGTCTATAATAATCCTCATATATTTAAAGCTTTACATATAACAACGTTTTTATAGGCTGTTTATACAGTCTTTTTTAGTTTACGACTTAGGTTTTGTAAACAAATCAACATAATTAAACAATCAAATTCGTTTAAACTACTCGAATTTTAAACAGAGCTGCCAGTTGAAAGCGGGCAGCTTTTTAGACCATTTGTGGGTTTTAAGGCCTTTAAACATTGCCAATCATGATAAGACGTATTTTTTCTTCAATCTATTCACTAAACACGCCATTTTTTTTACATCAACTGCTCGTTTTATTTCTATCTGTTTTGTGCGCCAATGTGGCCGTCTCGCAAACACCGCAACAGATACAGCAGTTTAGAAATCTACCGCAAGCTCAGCAAGAGGCGTTAGCTCGTGAATATGGCGTAGACCTTAAAGCTATAACGCAGCAAAATTCTGCGGGCCCGCAACCACAATTTGACCAACCAGCTCCAATTCCCAGGGAGCGTATTGATCAGATTCCAGGAGGATCACTTGGGCAATCCTACGGTGAGCGGCTAAATATCGAATATTCAGACGATACGAACGGAACCCTGGACCAAGAAGAACTAGAGCTCAAAGAGTTAGAACCATTTGGTTATTCACTGTTCCGTCAATCTCCAGATGCCTTTACACCCGCGCTCGATATTCCTATTCCTGCTGATTATGTAATGGGTCCTGGCGATACATTAATTGTTCAACTATACGGCAAGGAAAACGCTAATTATTCTTTGGTGGTTGACCGAGAAGGACGAATTCTATTTCCGGAAATTGGGCCAATCAATCTAGCCGGGCTTAAATTTAGTCGTGCTCAGGAAATTATCAATCAGGTAATATCGGAACAAATGATTGGTGTTAAGAGTTCGGTTACATCCGGTTCGTTGCGAACAATTCGGGTATTTGTGCTAGGCGAAGTTATTAACCCCGGATCTTACATAGTGAGTTCATTATCCACCATGACAAACGCATTGTTTGCCAGTGGTGGAATAGCGCGAGTGGGTTCACTCAGAAATATTCAACTCAAGCGTTCCGGCCAGTTAATTACAACGCTCGATTTATACGATTTATTGCTAAATGGCGATACATCTAAGGATGAGCGACTATTACCTGGAGATGTAATATTTATTCCGCCAATTGGCGAAGTAGCCTCCGTGCGCGGAGAGGTAAAGAGGCCAGCAATTTACGAGCTAAAAAACGAAAAAACATTAAAAGAGCTAGTACAGTTAAGTGGCGGCTACCTTCCAGCGGCATTTCCTAACGCCAGTAAAGTGGAAAGAATCGATGAGCTGGGTAATCGCACCGTACTAGACGTAAACCTAAGCCAAGTTGTTGGCCAAAATAGGCCCTTAAAAAACGGTGATACGTTAATTATTAACCCTGTTTTAGATTCGTTAGAAAACATAATTACACTTAATGGCCATGTAAAACGCCCTGGCCGATACAGTTGGCAGAAAGACATGTGGGCAAGCCAATTAATAGGCAGTGTTGCCAGCTTAAAAGCCAACCCTGACCTAAGCATTGCACTAATCGCGCGTGAAACTCAGCCAACACGTCGGCTAGAAGTGCAGTATTTTAATTTACAAGAAGCCATTGATAACCCTAGATCTCATAACGACATTAAATTAAATCCTAGAGACCAATTATTTGTATTTGGATACGAAGAAGATCGCGGCGAGGTGCTAGAGGAAGTTGTTGCGCAATTAAAAATACAGGCAGATAAATTCAACAAGACTGAATTGGTACGTATTCAAGGGCATGTTAGGTACCCAGCTGAATACCCGAAATCAAAAGGCTTTAGTTTACAACAGCTAATAAAAGTAGCGGGTGGTTTAACAGAAAAGGCATTTGGTTTGGAGGCTGAAATTACACGGTACCACTACGGGGATAACCCTTTTCAGCTAATAGAACATATACCAGTATCGATATTCTCGAACGATTCCGCTTTTAAGTTAGAACCCACAGATACAGTAACTATTAAGCAAATACCCAATTACACTGAGCCAGAAACCGTAAATATCGAGGGTGAAGTAGCGTTTCCTGGTGAATATACCATTCAAAAAGGAGAGGTCCTCTCGCAAGTGCTACAGAGGGCGGGGGGATTAACTGATTATGCATTTCCCGGGGGGGCTATATTTACTCGTGCCGAATTACGAAATCTAGAGGCACAGCGTTTAGAGGAGTTACAGACTGAACTTGAGGCTGATTTGGCATCACAGCAGCTCGAACAAAAAGATTCGGGAGTTGTGGGCGAAAAAGCGGACGCTGAAGCGTTATTGGATGATTTAAAATCTTTAAAACCTCAAGGGCGGATGGTAATAGACTTGCCGGCTATTGTTGATGGTGTGGCGCTAGCAGACGTTAAATTACAAGATGGAGATAGGGTGGTTATTCCAAGGCAAAAACAGGCTATTACTGTTGTGGGTGAAGTGCAATTTCCTACTTCCCATTTATATGAAGGTAAGCTTGGAGTTGAGGACTATATAGAACGTTCTGGTGGTGTAAACGAGCGTGCAGATAAATCCAGAGTGTACGTTGTCAAAGCTAATGGCAGAGTGTTTTTGCCCAATACTAAAGGGTGGTTTAAGCGTGATAGTGTAAAAATTGAAGCGGGTGATACTGTGGTTGTGCCAATCGATACGGATAGAATTGAGACTTTGACCCTATGGAGCAGTGTTTCTCAAATTATCTACCAAATGGCTTTAGGGGCTGCAGCTGTTAATAGTTTTTAGCAATATTGCCTGTGGATTAATTTTTTAGTTTGGTGTTTTCCGTATCACTGGTTTATTACAATTCTTATCAGGTCTGTCATGATTATTTTAAATTTAGGTTGTGGAACTAAAACAAGTAATGTAGAGGGTGTGATTAATATTGATTGGTCACCAATTTTGAGAATAAAAAAAAGTAAAATATTGAGATCCCTCTCTGGGGTCTTGTTGTCCGGAGAAAGAAAGGATAAGTTTGCTGCCATCCCCGAAAATATTTTTGTGACTGACATTTCGAAGGGTATTCCTTATCATAGCGAAAGTGTTGACGCTGTTTATAGTTCTCACCTTTTAGAACATTTAGATCGTCATGTTTCAAGAGTTTTTGTCAAAGAAGTTTATAGGGTTTTAAAGCCAAACGGTATTGCTCGTACAGTTGTTCCTGATTTCGAATTTCTATGTGAAAATTATTTAAGGAGTATAAAAAAAAATCATGATGCCCCTGATAAACACGAGTATTATATATCTGAAATAATAGAACAATGTGTTCGGAAAGAGTCCTATGGGACAGGAAAACAAAATTATGTGCGAAGAAAAATAGAAAATATTTTATTGGGTGATGCAAGGAAGCGTGGTGAAACACATCAGTGGATGTATGATAGGATAACTTTAAGTGAATTGATGTTAAGTAGTGGGTTCCGTAGCACTAAACAATGTACTTATAAAGAAAGTAAAATACCGCGGTGGAGTGACATTGGGCTAGATTGTACAGTGGATGGGGCGGAATATAAGCCTGGTTCGTTGTATTTGGAATCTGTTAAGTAGGAAGGGGTAATCCGTGGTTGGTGAAGATACTAAGCTTGCAAAGAAAATTATTTGGTTGGTAATTGATAATTATAAGATAATTTTATCATCATCAATTTTTTTATGTCTATTGTTTTTTGCTAAGGCGGCTTTTCTGTCGCCTAAAGTGTTTCTCACAGAAACAAAGATAACTTCTAATTTTACAGATCAATCAGGGTTTTCATCTCTTCTGGGTCAGTTCGGTTCGTTATCTTCAATAGCTGGTGTTTCTTTGACAGATGAAAGTCGGAAAAAAAAAGAGGCGCTTGCGGTGTTCGAATCTAGAAAATTTATTATTAATTTTATACTGCAAAACCAATACTCTAAAAATTTATTTCCTGAACGGTGGGATGAAAACAGCGGTAGCTGGATAAAACAGTCGATCTGGTTGGCTCATTATAAAAGCTTGGTATACGGGTTAAGTGTAAGCGCAGAGCCAACAGAAGGCGAGATATATAATCGTTTTATGAAAAAATATTTTTCTCTTAGTGAATCCGTTGATGGCTCGTCTTATGTTGTGGGAGTTAAAACGAATGACAAATCCTTTGGCTTGGAAATATCTAGGAGAATAATTTCTTACATAAATGAAGAGATGAGATTGCGTTTTGAGAATGAAGCACGATCTTCAATTGAAATGCTGCGTCGCGAATTGAAGTCTCAAAATTCTGCAGAAATTATTAAAGTCGGCTATGAGCTAATAGAAGGTCAAGAGAGAAATATTTTGGTAGCGAAATCAAGGAATGAGTTTGCCTTTAAGGTTGTTGATCCACCAATGACTTTAGATGGTTATTACACACCTAATGTTGTTTTTCAGGCTGTTTTTGGTTTCTTTCTAGGGTTGTTTTTATCTTTTGGGTACTTTGTTATCGCTAAAGATTTTTTACATGAATTTTTTTAAGAGTATTAGGGTAACCGCTTCGATGAAGTGGGTCTTGTTTGGGAGGCTTATTACATCTATAAGTTCTATAGTTTCTAACGTAGTAATTATTAGAGTGCTCGGCGTAAATGACGTGTCGGCATATTTTTTGTTTTTAAGTTTCGTGTCATTAGTTGGTGTGTTTTTGCTGTTTGGGTTAAATAAGTTAAATGTAATTGTGGCTGCTAGCGTGGAAGCTCATAAGTTGGTTGCGTACATTTTTAATTCCGTTTTAGTGTTGTTTGTGATTTACTTTGTATTTATCTTTTTTTGGATTGGGGTAGGCAAAGATATCGTTGGTGCTGCGCTTTTTTCTGATGTTCCTCCCTATTATCTTGAGTGTATTGTTATTATTTTTTCACTGCAAATATATTTTTCTGAGTTGTTTCGGGGTATGGATAGGATTAGAGATTCAGTTTTAGTTGCAAATATAGGTGTTGCTGGAAGTGGAGGGTATGGTTGTATAGCGGGACCTTTATTTATGGTTTTTGTTTTAGGATGTTTTTATTGTTTTAAAAAATTGACATTGGATATGGTGTATTCATCAATTTTGCTGGCAAATTTTATTGCATTGGTATTTGCTTTTTTTGTTGTGTTTCGTGTTTGGGGTAGGGCGATATATAAAACTTCATTATATAATTTTAATTGTTGTTTAAAGCTTGTTGGGGAGTCGGTACCTATGTTGCCCGCTTATTTAATTGCTTTGCTACCGACTCAGATCGAGTTATGGGCTTTAAATTATTTGGCTGATAGTTCAGATGTAGCTGATTATGGGGCAGTTTTGCGAGTAATTTTTTTTCAAAATATTCCTATGTTAATTCTGTGGCCGATTATACAAAAAAAAATAGTAAAAGGTCATATGTCTCAATCTGATAGCCCTTTGAAGATAGTTGTTGGTCGTTGGGTTTTAGCTGTTACGTCTGTAAACTTGGTTCTTTTGTTCCTGTTTTTTTTAGGAGGGGGGATGTTTCTGTCAATTTTATATGGGGAAGAGCTTGTTCGGGCGTATTACGTTTTGATTATTAAGTCTTTTCATGTGTGCTTTCTTTCTGTGGAAAGTTTATTTGTTTTAATACTTTCCCTATCGGGAGGTCATAGGTTTCTGGCAAAATTTGGAATAATAATATTAGTATTTCAAATGTTCGCATCTTATGCTCTCTTCCAGGTTTTCGATGTTCTAGGGGTTTTCGTGGCGTCTATTTTGGCATCTACATTAGGTATAATAGTTTATGCAAGATCGTTTCTCAATTCTGTTGGGAGGAAAGGGTGTCCGAAAGTATTATTGTAGTCTCTATTGTTGTTTTGCTGAGACATATCGTTAAAACAGGGATTTTGGGGCCAAGCGTAATATTTTCAGTGATTTCATTGGGGCAAATGTTGGTTTTCTATTTGGCAGTAGAGCTTACATTATACCCTGAAATAATGGCTGGGTGGTGGCAGGTTTCTACTGAATATAAAACATCCACTGTTGAGGTGTTAATTGTATATTTATACCTAATTTTTGTTTCGTATTGCTCATCAGTTTCTATAGATAAAGCAAAGAGTGAAGATGAGAATTTGAAAAAGGTTTTATATTTACACTTTTTAGAGAGTAAAGTTTTCTTTTTGATTATTTTTGCTTTGTTTATGCTTTGTGTGTTGCATCTAATATTGATCGATCTGGATAAAATCATAAGCTATAAAGTTTATTTATCAATTAGAAATTTTGAATTTGTGGGTGTTGATTCGACTATTTTTTCAACTTTACATAAATTGCTCCCTTTAATAGGTTTGTTTTTAGCTCCCGTTTTTGTTTATCACGTGTATAAAAAGAATTGGCTGTTATTATTTTTTTCATTTTCTGTATTTTCTTATTCCTTCTTATACTCTCTTTCTCTTGCCTCCCGCTTCAGTGTGCTTCAGATATTGGTAGTGGCTGTTACCATTTACCTGTTAGATTCTAGACGTAAGCTTTTGGTGTTTTTTATCTCGCTTCTGGCGCTTACTGTGTTCGCAGGAGTGCTCAGTATACGTTTCGTTAACATTACCTATCAGTTAGGATTTGGTATTCCGTCGTTACTACTGATTTACGAAAAACACTACAAAGTTTTTTTAGATGCTAGTGCGTTTCTTTTTTTTAACGTATTTGGGGGGGGGTTCGGTACAGCGGTTAATCTTTCAGAAAAGGGTGTGGAGTACCCCTTTCTCTATAAAATATTGTCTTTTTCTCCATTTCCTTCGTTTTTAGATGGGTTTAGCCAGGTTCGAGATGCGGAAGTTAGGATCAATGAGTATGCTCCGTTTAATAATTTGTCTGAAGTATACCATTTTGGCTTGTTTTATGTTGTAGTTTATACACTGTTTTTATCCTTTTTCTTAAGGGCTTATGATAGGTTTTATAAGGCTAGAGAGGGCGTGGTGTATTTTATAATTATGTTACCGGCTTTTTTTGGTTTCTTTGTATTTCATAACTACCCGATAAGAAATTCATTTCGATGGATGGTAGTTAGCTTTTTGGTTGTAGTTGCAATAAATACTTTTGGTCAAAAGGCAAGGGTTAAATAGTATAAATACATTCAGTGAAAGAGGTGTGCTGTGAGTGAAAAGATTGAAAAAGTGGTTTCCGAAGTTGTTGCTGAGTTTCCTTTTGAAAATTACATGATAAGAAATGGTCGTGTTAGAGATTCTTATTTTAATATAGCTAAAACAGTTGTTCGTTTTCTTGATAAGGGGGCTACTGTTTTAGATTTTGGGGCTGGGCCATGTGACATAACTGCTGTAATCAGTAATCTTGGTTATAAATGCTATGCAGTAGATGATTTAAGTGATGGTTGGCATGGTTACGGTGATAATTATAAGAAAATAAGTTCTTTTGTTAGTTCTGTTGGAATAGAGTTTATAGAGTCAGATGGTACTGATTTACCATTCAATGATTCTATGTTTGATATGATAATGCTTCATGATGTTATTGAGCATTTTCACGAGTCTCCCCGTTTGATTTTAAATAAATTATTGAGGTTGCTAAAGCCAGGCGGATTAATTTTTATTACAGTTCCTAATGCCGGTAATATAAGAAAGCGTATAGAGTTGTTGGTCGGTGGTACAAATTACCCAAGATTTGATACATTCTTTTGGAGTCCAGGTGTGTGGAGGGGGCATGTGCGAGAGTATGTCAAGAGTGATTTAAGTCTGCTTTCACAATATTTATCGTTAGAAACTGTTGAGCTTCGCGGTATAGATAATATGCTTCAAAAGGTTCCAGGTAATTTTGTTAAACCATATTTGTTTGTAACAAAATATATGGATGGGTTTAAAGATTCTTGGTCGTATATCGGAAAAAAGCCGTTGAGTTGGGATCCTGATAAAGTTTTACGCGAGGGTTGTTTGGATCAAGAGCTAAAAGAGTATAAATATTAAATTTCTTGATTTTCGTTTCTGGTGATTATGGGTTTTTCTGTCAATGAGTAAAAATTCGACTTGTAAAAAGGATATTATAGTTGCAATTGTTAATCTTCCACCTCCAGTTACTGGCATGACTTTGGCGACGTTACGTGTGTTGGAAATGCTGTCGGGCTCATTTGAAGTTAAGCGCTTTGCCTGTAAAAATCCTGGCCTTGGTGTTAGTTCCTGGCGTATTTTGAAGAACATGTATTTCATGCTTGCTCCTTTATTTTTGTTTATATCTAGGTGGCGTGGTGCTTCGCTGGTTTATTTGACAGGTGCATCCAAATATTTTGGGTTGTTAATTACTTATTATGTTACTAAAACTGCGTTAATGCTTGGCTATAAAGTTGTACTTCATCATCATGTTTTTTCCTATGTTAATGAATATAACCGGATGGCAGCTAAAATATTTTCTATACGCAGTGGTGTTGCGCATATTTTTTTATGTCGTGGTATGGCTGAAAAAGTACAGGCAATGTACGGTGTTAATTTAAAGTTTGTAATTTATAGTAATTCATACTTGGTGAAAGATAATGGTTTAAGTGGAATAGGTACAGAGGAAAAAAATTATATTTCAGTCGGTTTAATTTCAAATCTGACTCCGGATAAAGGGCTCAGGGCTGTTGACTGTTTAGTTGACAGGCTGTCTTTCCAGAATGTTTGTGCCAGGGTTCTGTTGGCAGGCCCTGTTGCAAAAGGTAATGCGTTGAGTTTGTTGAATAGAATTAAATCTCATGATTTTGTCGATTACATTGGCCCTGCTTATGGTGAGAAAAAGGAATTCTTTTGGAATTCAGTTGATATACTCTTCTTTTATTCGCAATATTCAGCAGAGGCAGACCCGTTGGTTATTTATGAGGCAATCTCGGCTGGTAAAATTGTTGTGTCTTCTGAAATCGGTTGCATTTGCGAGAATTTTGGGCAGTGGTGCCTTGTTTCTAGTTCGATAGATTCAGCGGTTGAATTGGTGGTTAGATTGTTGTCTGACGATGCATTTTACAAGGACCAAGAGGAAATTGCGTTTCGTGCAAAAAGTGAATTTATAAAGCGCGCTGAATTTGAGCGAGATCGTCTTTGCCGTTTTGTGCGTCAAGAACTGGATTGAATTTTTCTTAAGGTGGTAATGTATATGGGTGTAGGAGTATGGAAGAAAAACCTTTTTCTAAAAAAAGCATACAGGTATGGATTTAACATCTTGCGGCCCGTAGTTTTTTTAGCTCAAAGTAACTCTCGCGATGATGTGCTTCCTATAATTGTAAACTCTTTTCCTAAAAGTGGGACTCACCTACTTTTGCAGATTATTAACTCTTTCCCTAATATTATTGATCGTGGGCAGTTTTTGGCTTCTACTCCTTCTTTTTCTATGAAAATTAATTCTCATGCTGGTATGGCGAGGCGAGTAAACAGTTTGTTGAATAATGAAGTTGCAAGTGCTCACATGTTTTATTCTGCTGAAGTCAGTGAAGCTATAGCAAGCAAAAATTGTTTGCATTATTTTATTTATCGGGACCCTAGAGATGTTTGTATTTCCGAGGCTTATTATCTGAGATATATGAATAGGTGGCACAGATTGCACAAATATTTTCGAGAGATGGATGATATTGGCAAGTGTATTGATCTAAGTATTGACGGCTTGCCTGAGTCTATTTGTCCGGCTTATCCAAATATAACAAAACGTTTTGAGTTTTATAAAGGCTGGTTAACGGATCGCAACGTGCATTTAGTCAAGTTTGAAGATCTAGTTTCAATATCTAAGCACAGGGAAATATATAATATTGTAAAATATTACACTCAGAAAGTAGGGGTTAATAATGTGGACCAAATTGCTTCTCGGGCGGTTCTTAGTATTGATAGCAATTCTTCGCATACTTTCAGAAAAGGAGATGCTTATCAGTGGCGGTCTGAATTATCGGAAGCACAGAAGTTTAGGTTCTCTTCTATAGGAGAAGATTTGGTAAGGGAATTAAACTATGCGCCAACTTTCTAAGCCGATACATATTCTGGTTCATGATTTTTCCGGGCATCCATTTCAGGTTCAGTTAAGCCGGCATTTAGCTTCGCGAGGTTATCTTGTAACTCATTTACATTGCACTGATATAGTTGGGGCAAAAGGTAGCATAGAAAAAATGATTGGCGACCCGGTAAACTTTTTTGTTGATTCTATCTCTATTGGGCGCAACATAAATCGTTACAATTTTCTAAAGAGGCTACTTGATGAGCGCAAATATGGTAAAGTCTTGAGCTCTCGGGTGCGGCAACTTAATCCAGATGTTGTGATTTCAGCTAATACGCCACTTGATGCACAGGTTCAGCTGTTTAATACCTGTCGCTCAATGGGGGTTCGATTTATTTTTTGGCTCCAAGACGTGTTAGGGATCGCCAGTAAATCCGTTTTATCTAAAAAATTAGGTTTGCTGGGCTCTATTATTGGCGACTACTACATCCGTACTGAAAAATCGTTGTTAAAAAATAGCGATCATATTGTGCCAATCTCTGAGGATTTTAAGTTCTTGCTCTTTAAATGGGGTGTCGAAACAAAAAACATTAGTGTTATCAATAACTGGGCTCCGTTAGAGGAGATGCCTCAGTTTCCTGTTGAAAACGACTGGCGTGTTACGCAGGGGTTAGAGCCGATAGACAGGGTAGCGATTTATTCTGGTGCGTTAGGCCTAAAACATAATCCACAACTACTTTGGGATTTAGCTAAAGATTTTGAGAAAAAGGGACCTAACTTCAAGCTGATCGTTATATCTGAAGGGTATGGTGCAAATTGGTTGAAAAAAAAGCTTCATAATGAAAATTTGCCCAATCTAAAGCTCCTTCCGTTTCAACCATTTGAGCTACTTCCAAAAGTGCTTGCTTCCGCAAATGTGCTTTTAGCCATCTTGGAACCAGAGGCCGGGGAATTTTGCGTACCTTCAAAAGTCTTAAGCTATATGTGTGTCGGGCGCCCGATTGCCTTGGCTGCAGCACGTAGCAATCTAGCTTCTAAGCTGGTTTCTAATAATATTTGTGGAATGGTTAGTGAGCCAAGCAATTCATCTGAACTGTGTGAAAATGTAAGCTCAATATTGGCCAGAGAAGACTTGGTAAAAAGCATGGGTGTCAACTCTCGTTTATATGCTGAAGAAAATTTTGATATTGTTAAAATAGCCGATAAATTTGAGACTATAATACAAGAAGTGACTAAATAAGGGGTGGATATGAAAAAAGCAGTCGTTTGTGGAGCAGGCGGGTTTATCGGTAGTCATTTAGTTAACCGTTTGAAATCTGAAGGTTTTTGGGTGAGAGGGGTGGACTTAAAGTACCCAGAATTTTCGCCTACTAAGGCCGAAGATTTTATGATCGCAGACTTACGTAGTCAACAAGCCTGTGAGAGGGTATTTGATCAGTCATTTGACCAGGTTTATCAATTAGCTGCTGACATGGGCGGTGCTGGCTATATTTTTACAGGTGAGCATGACGCCGACGTCATGCACAACTCGGCTACCATTAATCTAAATGTTCTTGATACGTGCATGAAGCGTAATATCAAGCATATTTTTTATTCCTCTTCTGCGTGTATGTATCCTGAACACAATCAGTTAGATCCTAATAATCCCAATTGCGCTGAAGACTCCGCCTATCCAGCAAATCCAGATAGTGAATATGGGTGGGAGAAGCTATTTAGCGAGAGACTCTATTTGGCATACGGCAGAAATTATGGCTTTAAGGTCCGTGTCGCTCGTTTCCACAATATTTTTGGCCCAGAAGGTACTTGGTGTGGGGGTAAAGAAAAAGCTCCTGCTGCTTTCTGTCGCAAGGTAGCTGAAACCGAAGACGGCGGTGTGATTGAAATGTGGGGAGATGGACTGCAAACACGATCTTTCCTTTACATCGATGAGTGTGTAGAAGGGGTACGTCGCCTAATGGAATCTGATTTTGAAGGACCGGTTAACATAGGTTCCGATGAAATGGTTACCATTAATGACCTCGCAAAAATTACAATGCAAGCTGCTGGTAAAAATATCGATATAAAGCATATTCCAGGACCTTTAGGTGTACGCGGTCGTAATTCAGATAATCAATTAATAAAAGAAAAATTGGGATGGGCACCTCGTGCTAAATTAGAAGACGGCATTAAAAAAACGTATCGTTGGGTAAGTGCTCAAGTTGATTTAACTAAATAATTTGATTGGTCCTTTTGCTCAAGACAACACTTCCTAAAAATATACTAGAGTTAGACATAAAAATTATATTGTCTGATTTAGAACTTATTTTTAGACGTTTGGCTTTCAGTTGCAGTGATTTTAGTTGTTTTCATTCCTCTCGAGTTGGTCTTGTAAACAACTATTGTCTAATTTTTTTTCATGGTTCTATACCTGTTCAGATTAAAAATATGAGCCAGCCTGTATAAAGTGTTAGATAAAACCCCCAAAATCTATGTGGTCGGTCACCGAGGTATGGTTGGCGCGGCGATTGTTAAACAACTTGAGCAAAAGGGTTTCACCAATATTATTGGCCGAACACACTCGGAGTTGGATTTAAAAAGTCAGCTGGCAGTGCAACAGTTTTTC
>CAYFFE010000019.1:0-11837 GCA_964342265.1 uncultured Cellvibrionaceae bacterium
GGTGTTTGACCAGATAAATATGGCTGCGTGTGCCGCTGTGAATAACTTGCAGCACCTCGTAGCCATCGATTTTCATCCCAACTTCCATAACCGGTGGAATTTTTAATTCGGTTAATCGTCGATGAGCTTCGTTTATGTCTTCTTCGGGTAATGCCGCAATTTCTAAACAAAGACACGTAAGGTTGTCATCGCTGCCGCGCTGAATGGCAAGCTCAATGATCAATTGGGATTTTTCTTCCCAGGTTTTATCAGGATTTTGCTCGATAATGTGGATGGCATCCTTGGGTGATAAAAATTCGTGTACGCCGTCGGTGGTTAGAATAAAAATATCGCCTATTTGTAAATCCTGTTGTTGATAGTCGACCTCTAGGTGACTGTCGATACCTAGAGCGCGCGTTAAGTAGGTTTTGTTGCCGCCCTGAAAACGGCAGTGATCTGTGGTGAGCTGCTCTAGGCGATTATCGCGTAGCCGATACACGCGGCTGTCGCCCACGTGAAATATATGGGCGGTGGTGGATTTGCAAATTATACCGCTAAAGGTTGTAACGTAGCTTTCGTGTTCATTGCTGTAACCGTGTGCCGCTTTTTGACCTTGATAAAACAACCAATTGTTGAGTGACCCGAGCACTCGGCCAACCGCAGTGCGAACCGCCCAGCTATCGGGTGTGCTGTAATAATCGTTTATAAACGTTGTTACGCTAATTTGGCTGGCTTGCTGGGCGTTGGCGCTGGTGCTCACGCCATCGGCTAAGCAGGCGGTTATTCCTTTTAATACTTTGCTGGTGCCTGAGGGCATTAATGCTACAAAAGCATCTTCGTTGATTGGTTTCGCTCCGGCTGTGCTGTAGCCACCGACGGTGGCTTCCAGGTTGGAGGATTGGGTCACACCGGTGGTTAATGTAGCCGTGGAATTAACGCTCATATTTTTTATTTTGGTCATTTAAATATTGAAACAGCCCAACAAAAAAAGGGCCCAGTAAACACTGAGCCCTTATCTTATGGCGCATAGAGCAATTTAGTGTGAAACGCTGATCATTTCAACGCTGCCATCTTCGCGTACTTCGGCCATTTGGCCTTTGGGTTCGCTCATAAACAATAGAGTCACAAAGCCCAGTACAGCCGTGGCAGCAATCACCAGGAAGAAGGTACTGTAATCAACTACGGCGAAGACTGCCAAGTAAGTTACTGCACCTACGTTACCGTAAGCGCCGGTCATGCCGGCAATTTGTCCGGTAAGGCGACGCTTGATAAGCGGTACCACGGCGAATACCGCGCCTTCGCCGGCCTGCACAAAGAACGAGCATGCCATGGCCGCGATAACCGCAACCCATACCGGCCAGCTGCTGTCGACTTGACCCATCAAGAAATAGCCCAGCGCCAAACCGGCGGTAAGAATCAACAATACTGGCTTGCGGCCAAAACGGTCGGACAACCAGCCGCCACCCGGGCGCGACATCAAGTTCATAAAGGCGTAAGCCGAGGCTACCATACCGGCAAGAACGGGAGTCAGTTCGAAGGTATCGGCAAAGAACAGTGGCAACATAGAGATTACCGCGAGCTCCGAGCCGAAAGTCGCAAAGTACAGCACGTTAAGTACGGCCACTTGTTTAAATTGGTACTGGTGCATCTCCGGTACTGGGGTGTGAAAGATATCTTTATTAACGTCCCAGATTTTCTTCACTTCGTACACGTACAACGCAGCCAAGCCAATCCAAATGCCAATGGCGGCCGTTTGGTTTAGCATGCCAAATTTTGCTGGCGATAGGTTATAGGTTAGGAAGGCCAAGACTGCGTACATTGGGATCTTCATAATCAACAAGAAGTAAAAGTCGCCTTTGCTAGTGACTTCTAGCGCGCCCAGGTTCTTCGGGCGGAAGTAGGTAGAGCCTTTAGGGGTATCGTTTACATTTTTGTAGTAAACAAACGAGTAGGCCAAGGCTAAAGCGCCAGTAATGCCGATGGCATAACGCCAGCCGTCGTCACCGCCAAACGCTAAGGCCACTGTTGGCAGAGTAAAGGCGGCAGCGGCAGAGCCGAAGTTACCCCAACCACCATAAATGCCTTCTGCGGTGCCCAACTCATTGTGTGGGAACCACTCAGATACCATGCGAATACCAATTACAAAGCCTGCACCAATACCACCCATCAAGAAGCGGGCAATGGCGGCTTGAGTGAAATTGTCTGCGAGCGCAAACATAAAGCAGGGAATGGAGAATACGGCTAAAAGCAGCGAGTACACCAAACGTGGGCCGTATTTGTCGGTCAGCATTCCGACGATAACTCGAGCCGGAATTGCCAGAGCTACGTTTAGCGTCAGCAGCATTTTTAGCTCGGCACCAGAAAGGCCCAGCGAAGCCTGAATGGCTTTAAGCATTGGGGCCAGGTTGAACCACACCACAAAGGTAATGAAAAAGGCAATCCAGGTGAGATGCAGGATTTTCATCTTCCCTGAAAACGCGAGTAGGTTAAATTTTTCTGCAGACATTGGTTTGTATCCCTTTTAGTTGATAGGTGCGCATGTTCAAGATGTGTGCCAAAAGGGTCGCCTGCTTGTGTTGTTGTGGTGCAAAAGCGGCGTAATTCCAGAAAAATTAGGAGCTTAGCGTGTGCAGTTTGTTCCTGGGTTGGGCTTATCTGGTATATATCGGTGCACATAATATTCATTTAAATTGCACTTTAAGGGTGCCAAATAAATTACCGTGATTATATTTGGTGCCAGCTGGCTGCGGTAAGTTCAAAAGTTGTGCATGGGATTGCTGTGCGTGAGTAACGTTGGTGGAGCGTTCCAGGTTCCATTGGCGGAGAATTAAGGCGTTTCTTTTGTGGAAGAACGCAGATTTGTGGAAGTACGCAGAAGTGAAGAGCGCTCTGTAGATGGAAAGAACAGAGCGCTCAAATCGAGATGGTGTTGTCGATCAAGGGTTCGCGTGAGAGCGTTGCACTAATACCAGAAAGATACGTATAAGCGAATGACGTTGGCATCAAAGCTGAACAGCGGTTCTTCGCCAGGGGCAAATTGGCCGTTGCTGTTGGCGGTGATGTCGCGGAAGTTATCGTAGTCGAACGAAATGCGATCGTAAAACAGGTTAAAGCTGGTTTTATCCACAAAACCGTAGCTGGCTTTAATTTCGTAGGAGGCGCCAATACCAATCTGCTGGCTTGAGAAAGTACTCAATTCTTTATCGCGAGCAAAAAAGTTGGTGGCGTTCTCAAACGGCAGCAAGTCGCTGTAAAAATCGGCCTGAGTTTGATCGTTGGTGCGAAAGTGCAGTTCCAGCGTTAAACCTTCCACACTTTTTAACGGGTGAATATAACGCAGCTCGATGTTTTCCGCCTCAATGCCAAAACTGTCGGAAAAGGTGCGGTAGTCGGCGCGCACCGCAGCTCGGTAGGGCAAATAGTAGATTCCGCGAATGGCAAAAGAGTTGCTGTTGCGCGTGTTGGGGTACAGCTCGCTGGTGGTGGAGGTGCTACCGTCGTTGTTTAAAAAGCGCACCTGGCGATAGGGGTTGTTGAGAAAGCCTTCGTCGATAACCGTCTCGGCATTAAGGCTTATTAAAAAGTTCTTGGTAATTACCTGCGACAGGCCAATACGGTAGCGAAATTGATCGGAATACTCTTCAAACTCTGGATCGGTGCTGCGGCCCACGGTGTTTTCTCCGTAGGTAAAGCCCAGCGAGAGCGTGGATAAATCGCCAAAAAAGTCCTGGCTAAAATCCAGTGTGAAGGTATCGGCCTCGTAGTCGTTTTCCGAGCTGTTGGTGTAGCTCACGCTGGTGAGGGTTTTATCGTAGAGATAAGTGGCACCCACACTGTACTGAGTGCGTTCTTCGGTGTAGGGCGAGCCAAAAGACATAACATCGATGGACGCGCCGGTGACCTGGTCGACGTAATAGTTGCCAAAAACAGAGACTTTCTCAGCAAAGTTTTTGCGCACCAATATTGACGGCCCGGCAATTTGCACGCCGTCACCCTCGTACTCATGGTAGAGAATGTCGGTGCGATCTTCTGGCAGAACTGCAGCGTTGGCGGTTAGGCTAATGAATATTAGGGTACAGCTAACCCAAAGAGTGACAAGGCTCTTCAGCATGAACAAAATCTTCCGTTAGTTACAGCCGCAGCCACCGCCACCGCCGCCTTCAGCGCCGCGTGCCGCTTCTCGGGCGTCGTAGACGTGGCTGATATAAGAGGACGATACAGGATCGCGCTCAAAACTCATGATTGGGTCTGCTAGGTTTTGCCGCTCGTAGGGCTTAACCCAGGGCTTGATGGCACAACCCATTAGCATCAACACACACCACAGCAAAAAGGCTAAAGCGAGTCGGTTCATTCTCGTATTAACTCTCTAATTTGGGAACGGTAATCGTCTTCAAAACCGGGCTTGTAACCGCGGTGCAGAAAACGCATGTTGCCGTTGCGATCGACCAAAACACTGGTAGGCATAGCGTCTACGTCGAACAAACGGCTGACCTTGCTTTCGGAATCATACAGTACCGGAAAGCCTACAGGGATGTTTTCCAATAGGGCGTCGGCTTCGGAAGTGTCTTCGTCGATGGTGATGCCAATGACCTTAAAGCCGGCGCTTTCGTAGCGTTGGTGCAGCTCGTCCAAAATAGGCATTTCCTGGCGGCAAGGGCCGCACCAAGATGCCCAGAAGTTGATGAACAACACTTCGCCACGGTGCTCCGATAAGCGGAAGTTACCACCTTCTTTTGACTTCAATGTGAAATCCGGTGCTTTTTTGTCCAGCTTAACGGCGCCGTAGGCGGCACTGGCCGCAACACAGGCGGCGATAACAAGCGAACCAATGTAAAAACCAAGTTTGCGGGTGTTCATTGTGGCATCCTCTACGAGCTTAAAATTTATAGTTAAAAATAGATGTTAAGGCCAAGACTTGCTTCTAAATTGTTGGTGCTGACGGTTTCGCCGAACAAATCGTGTTCGAACAGATAGTCGCGTACATCAAATCGCAGGCTCAGCCAATCGGTGGGTAAAAGGCTAAAGCCGGCACCAAAATTAGTGGTGAAGTGCTCTTCGTCGGCAAAGCTGGTGGTACCCACACCGGCAATTAAGTAAAACGAGGTATTCATGGCGTACTTGGAGCCCAAAAACACTTCGCCGGGGAAAATATTGAAACCCACCGACAGATTGTAATAAGTCACATCGCGTTGATCGTCGCTAAGCAGTTGAATGCCGCCACTTAAACGCTCGAAGCTCGTCTCTTGCAGCTCGCTCTGGCCCGCAGCGGCTTCGAAAAACAACGATTCGGTTAAGTGGTAGGCTAAACGGGCGCCTGACACACTGCTACTGCCAAAATCTTCGATATTTAAAACACCGGTATACAGGCCGATTTCAAAATTTTCGCTGTCGATATCGCCTTCCTTGATGGTTCTGCGCTCAAGGTCGGGCGTAATAATGTCGTCCAAAACTTCTTCTTGAGCAAAGCTGGTAGCCGACATCATTCCTACAATCAGTGGCAGGCCTAAAAGAATGCGGTTAAGCCGATACGCCATTCGTCGATCTCCTCATTGTCGTTGCGGTCGGTTACTAGTTTGTTGTTGTTGTACTGAACTCGGGCGACAAATCTGCGCGAAATGTAACCGTAAAAGCCGACACCGGCTTGTTGAATGTCGTTTTCTCGATCTTCCGTACTGACCAGCGTGGCATCCGGGCTAATAGTAATGGTGCCCGTGCCCAGTGTTACGAACGGTGAGACCCGCCAAGTGGGGAAGGGTTGCAGTACGATGTTGGCGGTGTAGCCCTGGCTGTCGGAAAAATCGCCAATCACCTGAAACGCGTGCGCCTCTACGGAGATGTTTTGCGTCCAGCGCCAGCCCAAATAGGCGCTGATAACGTCCGAGCCTTCGAAATCGCCGGTGGCAAAGCCCAGTTCGAAGTTGCGCTTGCGAAACTGCTCAAAGCCCGGCGTAGTAAAGGCCACTTGTTCGCCGTTAACGCCCTGGGTTTGGTTGACATCGGAGACGTGAATCCATCCTTTGCGGCCGCGCTCGGTTTTAATTTTTACCCAGTCGGTGCGGCGTTTGACCAAGCGAATGGTGTCGCCTTTTTCCAGTGCGTAGGTGATGGGGTAGCCGCGACCGGGGCCGGTATAGACATCAATATAGCTGCCGGTTACCTCGACTAGCACGGGCTCGCGGGCTGCGGCGGTAAAGCTGCTCAACAGGAGTACAGCGGCCAAAATGGGTTGGATCAAAAACCTCAAATGGCGGTTTGAATCATTCAAAAACACTCAGTAATTTCCATTTAGTCCGCTTCAGCGATCATTATTAATGACAATGCAGCCTTATTCGGGCGCATCAAAAGGATCATTATAATATTGTCCGCCGAGATCTATCCATTCACTAATCAGTTTCAATTCCTGAGGTGTGAGCCAGCCCTCGTGACTGCCGCCTGCGTCAAACAAGTCGAAGAAGCGGCTGCCGTTGGCGTTATTGGGAGCCAGTGAGCGAGGCACGGTTACGGTCATCATTTGAATTACCGGAATGGGATCGCCATTCATGTCCAAAATAGGCTCGCCCATGTCGTCCAGTTCAAAGACGATGTTGCCGTCTTCGTCCACCTCGGGGACCGGATCGCCGTTGCCATCCAGTACCGGCACCATAACAGGCACCACGACGCCGTCTTCGTTCAACTCAAACTCAATATCGTTGGCGCCCAGCTCCAAAAACGATCGGTATTGGTTGTTGGTGTTGAGTGGCGATTGCGTTAGCTCCAATTGCGCGGCGGGAATTTGGGTTTCGCCCATGGCGTCGCGGGTATTGTGGCAACTGGTGCAGGTGTTGTCTTCCAGCAGTAAATCAGGGTCCGCTTCGTCAAACACGCGTTGATCCAAATCCCAGATGTGTTGAATGTGATCCGGGTAGTTAATAATGATGCGACAGGCCGCATTCCATCGACTTAGGCAAGCCTGAGCCACCGGTGCGGTGGGCATGCTGGCACCGCCATCGGGTAAATCTTCTGGGCGAACCAGATGCGGTAGGTCTTCGTAGCGGTAGGCGAAACTGGCATCCGGGGTACGAGCTGCCGGATCGGTCCAGTCGTCGTCGTAGACCAAATCCACACTGGGTCGGCGCGCAGGGAAATCGGTGCGCACCAACTCATCGTCTGACTCGCTGCGAATACGGGTGATGGCTTCGGCCATGGTTTCGCCGGCTTGGGCAATCAGCAGGGGTTGGGTGTTGGGAAAGTTGTAACCGTTAACCGGTGCGCCTGGGTTAGTGCTGAGATTGGTGTCGTCTAAGCGGTTTAGGCTCACGTTTAAATCATTGGATTCGATTTCTTCCCCGGGGCGTGCCGTAAACCAAGTGCTGGTAGTGCCCGTAATGCGCCGGCCGGCGGCGTTGGTTAGCGCTACGGTTAACGCCACATCGGCGGGAATCAACGTTTTTACTGAACCATCGGGTTCTACGGGCACGTAGCCGATGATCTCGCGCATAAAATTGCTAAAGCCAAAGGCGCTGCCGTCGAAATCAAAATCGTCGCGATCAGGCAGGCTGACGGCCTTTTCGATTTTTAGGAAGCGCGCTGGCCGCTCGTCGGCTGTGAATTGCAGAGGATCGGCCAGGGCCTGAACGTTAACCGCGCTTTCGCCGTCCACTTCGTAGACATTGCGAATGTGCAAAATGGCCAGCCCCTCGTCAAACAAAGACGAATCCAACTCGGCACCCGGTTGGCGGTCGGCCAGGAAATTGTCCTCGGGGCGCGGCCCAAAAGACACCACATCGGTGTATATAAGGCCTGGTGTAGCTGGGAAAAGCGGCTGGAGCGTGTTTTCTTCGAGGTTGTAAATCCACAGGCCGTAGAGTGGAAAGGCTTCCTGGATGCCGTCGATTGCCAGGTTGCGATCGATACACGCCAGCACCACTTCGTCATCGTCGGGGTCTTGCAGGCGACAGTCGCTCCAGGCCACTAGCAAGCGCGCGGTGTCGTCGAACAGGTCGGTGGCCGCGGCAAAATAACCCGTCGGTGAGATGGTGTCGGGGTCTTCGTCGACGTAAATCTCGCCAAACGCCAGTGATTCTTGCCCTGGCTGCAAGGTATCGATGGCGCCTGGATCTTCACTAATCGGCAAATTAACGTCTTGGTTAATGTCGCTGTAGTTTTCTACGTCGATGGCAACAATATCACCGCCCCAATTGGTACTTTCCAGCGGTCGCATAAGTGCCAGAATTCGACCATCAGCCATGGGTTTGGGATCGTGGAAGATGATTTCGGAGCCGTTAAATCCGCTGTCTTGACTGTTGAAGCCGTAAATGTCCCGGGTGTCTTGGCCGTCGGGACGAGTGCTGAACAGGGAAATGCGATCGACGTTGTTTTTGTTGTTCCAACGATTAAACAAAATTTCGCCGCTCGGCATCACCAGTGGTTGGAAATCGTGGCTCTGGTTGTAGCTCAACTGGGCGATGTTGGTGCCAAACTCGTCCATAACATGCAGAACATAGGCATCCTGGCGGCGGTTGTCGGTTTGCGCAGCGTACTGTGGCTTGCCATCGTCCAAGAGGATGGCACGGCTGCGGACTTGGCGGTTGGAGCTGAATACGATACGACCATCGGGCAGGTATGCGGGGCTTACGTCCTCACCGGCCTCGGCGGTAATGTCATCGTTGATAATGCGACGCAGGGAATCTTCTTCGAGATTGTATTCCCAGATGTTCCAGGTGGGTTGCTCGTCGTCATCGGCGTCTTCATCTTCTGGCGCGCGCATGGCGAACAATAAGCGTGTACCGTCGTTGCTGGCCACCAAATCTTTTACGTCGTACAGCTCCCCTTCGGGGAACACACCTTCGGTAATGTTAAATTCTTCGGCGTCGAAATCGGCTCGCTCGCGGATGAACAGCTCGGCCCCCGGCACAAACTGGGCGGGCTCCAGGACCTCGCTGGCAATGATTTCGCCTTCGTCTTCATCGAAGGGAATAACGCGGCGCACATAGGCGATGGGGATATCCACCACTACGGCATCTGGGCGATTACCGGCACTGTTGCCGTTACTGCCTTCTCCGTCTTGGCCTCCACTGCCGCCACAGGCGGTGAGTATTAGAGTGGCGGTGGCCAAAATCCATGGCGATAAGCTGATTGGCAGTTTCATTTACATCTTCTCCCAAATTAAGCCGGTGCGGCTTGGTAACCAAATGCTTCTTAAAAAATGCTGCACTTAATAAGTGCACAAGTGTTGCGCTGCTCTCGTTCAAAATAACTGTTTTATCTTGGTGAATGATTGTCGAGCGGTAGGCACCCTTGCACTGAGTTGTATGATTTAGGCTGGCGATTGTCAGCAATTCCCGCTCATAGGTCCGTGGTACGTATCACGGTTTATCTCGCCAAGTTTCAGTATTTGTCATCAATGTGAACTTAAAGTCCGCTGTTAGAGCATTATTTATGTAAATCTTTGGTTACTAGAATGATTGATTATTATATCTAGAGGTTATTCAAAGTATTGCTCAATAAATCTTAAAGTTTGGGACAGATTTATCATTTCGGAATACGAACAGGTCTGGTCAATGCCGTTTTGGGGCTAGCATAATAACTGAACAAGCCGAGTGCACCTTAATTGTGTGTACCGAAACCGTGGCCGCTGATGGCTCCCTTGTGCATTTTAACGATGCATTTTAAATAGAAGGGCTGCAATCGGCACAGACAAATTGAGCCTGTAAACAATGACTTCGAATAAAACTAAGCCAAGGAAGCCGCTCGCCGAGTGCATTGCCTGGCGCACTGCGTTGGCGAGCTTAGCCTGTGCGTCGGCGCTGACGGTGAGCGCCGGTGAATACGAGCAAGCCAAGCGTATGCACGAACGGTTGGTGGGAGTGCCGCCAACAGAAGCGGTACTGGACAGTATGGCAGCGGACATCGCCGCCGATAACCCCATCGCTGCCGCCTTTACCGCCATGGAAGACCCGCGTTTTTACTCCGTAACCTTAAAAAACTGGATCACGCCCTGGACCAACGAAGAGCAGGATATTTTCCAGCCACTCAATGATTACACCGCCACGGTGATTGGCTACGCGCGGGATGATTTGGATTTCCGCGGCATTCTGTTCGACGACATTCTTTACGTGGGCGCCAATAGCTTGGGTTTAAGCGCCTACTCGAACAGCAACAACGATCATTACCAGCAAATAGAAGAGCGCAACATCGATTTGAGCGATCCCACATTGCTTGAGCAGCGCGTTCAATCCAACGTTACTGGCTTGCCAGCTTCGGCCAGCTCGGGAGTGTTAACATCTCGCGCTGCAGCCAGAGCCTTCTTTGTTGGTGGTACTAACCGAGCTATGTTCCGCTTTACCATGCTCAACCACTTGTGCAATGACTTGGAGCAGGTACAAGACGCCACGTTGCCCCCGGATCGGATCCGCCAGGATGTGTCCAGAAGCCCCGGCGGCGATAGCCGTGTCTTTTTGAACAACTGCGTCAGTTGTCACTCGGGTATGGATCCTCTAGCCCAGGCTTACGCCTACTACGAGTGGATTTATGACCCAGAGGCCGATCCCGAAGGTAACAACGGTCGCATCGATTACAACGATGTGGGTGAGATCGACCCCGAAACCGGTACTCGCGTTCAAGCCAAATACCATATTAACGAAAACACCTTTCCGCTGGGTTTTGTCACACCCAACGACAACTGGGACAACTACTGGCGTGAGGGTAATAACCGACTGCTAGGTTGGGACTCAAGCCTGCCCGGTTCTGGTAGCGGTGCAGCCAGTATGAACCAGGAACTGGCTTACAGTGATGCCTTTGCTAGTTGCCAGGTAGAGAAAGTCTTTAATGCGGTCTGTTTCCGCGATCCGGTGGACGCCGCCGATCGCGCGCAGATCGAATCCATGACCGCCAGTTTTGAGTCGAGCGTTTATCAAATCAGACAAGTGTTTGCCGAATCTGCAAACTACTGCAAAGGCGAATAGGAGAGCTACCATGAAAAATCTATTCGCAATTTCAGCATTATTTAGCGTTTTGATTTTGGCCGGCTGTGGCGGCGGAGGCGGCGGTGCTGCCACCGTAGAAAATCAAGACACCACAAACAATGATCGACCTGATGACATCGTATACAACGGTCCGGATCCGGCTACCGACGATGTGCAAAACTTTCGCATTAATGTTTGGGATAATTTGAGCCGCACAGATCGTTGTGGCGAGTGTCACGATACTCAGCCGCCGACCTTTACGCGTACCGATGACATCAACCTCGCCTATGACGAAGTGAATCCGTACATCGATTTGGATAGTCCTGCCGAGTCGGCATTGGTGGCTCAGGTTGCCACCGGCCATTTCTGCTGGTTATCGGCCGTTAATGCCTGTACCGATATTATCACTGGCTTTATCGAAAACTGGGCCCAGGCCTCGGGTACTGTAGCCAACGAAATCGTCTTCACCGCGCCTGAATTGCAAGACGTAGGCGGCACGCAAAACTTGCCGTCGGCTGCATCAGATACGTTGTTCGAATCCACGGTTTACCCATTGACTCGTCCATTCTGTGGGCAGTGTCACGCCGAAGATTCGCCGCTTCAACAACAGCCATTTATCGGTAGTTCTGATGTGCAAGTGGCCTTCGAGGCCGCGCGCAGTCGAATCGATCTGACTACGCCTTCGAACTCTCGCTTGGTGACTCGTCTACGATCCGAATTCCACAATTGCTGGAGTGATTGTTTGGACGATGCCACCGCAATGCAATCGGCCATTGCCGAGCTGTCTGCGGCCATTCCGGTGACTGAAGTTAACCCTGAGTTGGTAATCAGCCGTGCCTTGAACCTAATTCGCGACGGTATTTCCTCCAGCGGCGGCGGTCGTGTAGAAACCAATGCCATTGCGCTTTGGGACTT
>CAYFFE010000019.1:11937-39807 GCA_964342265.1 uncultured Cellvibrionaceae bacterium
TTCTTCGCCCGTACCAGCACTTCCATTGACTCTAACGGTAATCCGGGTTTAAGCACCGACGACGATGCCGAAATTCTCCAGGCTACCTTGCAGCACGTGGTGGCTACGTTCGATCCTATCGATGGTCGTCGATTGTACGTTAACGGTGAGTTGGTCGCGGAAGAAGGCGCTGCGGGCGGTAACTTTAACGCTTGGGACAGCAGTTTTGCTTTGGTGCTCGGCAGTGAAGTGGACGGCGACGATGGTTGGGAAGGTATTATCCGCTTCCTCGCAATCTACAACCGTGCGATGTCGGAGGCGGACATCCTAACCAACTTTGACGCCGGCGTGGGTGAGCGTTACTTCCTGCTGTTTAACGTGGAAGAACACGTAGATGTGCCCGAAGCTTACGTGGCCTTCGAAGTTTCGCAATTCGATGATTTCTCATACCTATTCTCGCAGCCGTTCTTTATCACCTTGGACGATGAAGCAACCATCGGCAGTGTTGAAATTGATGGCATGTACATTGGTGTTAATGGTCGCGAAGCCAGTGTTGGCCAGGCCTTTGCCAATGTTTCGGCCACCATTACGGACGAAAGCTATGTGCCGGGCTCAGGTCAGCGGTTGTCGGAGTTGGGCACCATTGTGCCGCTGGAGTTTGGTGGCGGTGATGATGTGTTCTTCCTGAGCTTCGACAGCATTGGTAACAGCAGCTACGACCGTCCGGTACCGCCCGCGCCGGTAGCGGCTGTGCCTGACGACTCGGAGCCGGTATCCGATATTGGCCTGAAGAACTTCGCAGAGATTAACGCGACCTTGTCGGAAGTTACCGGCGTGCCCATCACCAATGGCGCCGTCGCGAGCACTTATGAAATTTTGCGACAGCAGTTGCCCAGCCAAGAGAGCATTACGGGCTTTGTGAGTGCCCATCAGACAGGTATTACCCAGTTGGCGGTAACCTACTGTACGCAAATGGTGAATTCGGCCTCGCCGCTGCCCGGTCGCGATGATCTGATCAACAATCTGCTCGATGGCTTGCTCGCCAACAATCCAGCCGGTAGCAGCAGTGGGCCTTTGTTGACTCAGCCGCATCCGGATGTTGCCTCAGAGGGTGCGACTCGAACCGTTCGAGAAGAACTTGAGTCTCTGTACGACCGCATTTCTGCCTCGGCAACGCAAGAGTCTGCTGCCATTGCCACCTGTGCTGCTTTAGCGGGTAGCGCCATAACCTTAATTCAGTAACACCAGGGATACAGCCGAGAATAACTATGAGTAGACGTAAACTTTTCAGAAATTTAGATGAGCCGTTATTGTACGGAGATCATCGACCCCTGACTCGTCGTTCATTTGTGGCTCAGGGCTTGGCCGCTGGTGCTGCAAGTTTTGTGGGTGGCAGTGTTTTGAGTTTGTTTTCCAATCCGTTGGAAGCGCAAGCGGCGCTTTCCGACGACATTTTGGACGTGCTCAACAACACCTGTGGTGGTGTTAGTGAGGCAACGCGTATTCCGTTTATTTGCTTTGATTTGGCCGGCGGTGCCAACATTGCGGGGTCGAACGTACTGGTCGGCGGCGCTGGTGGTCAGTTGGATTTCCTTTCCACGGCCGGTTACAGCAAGCAGGGCTTACCGGGCGATATCATTCCTCAGGTGGCCGATGTGGCCACCGGCGCGACCGATTTTGTCGATCAGCGCATGGGCCTGGCGTTTCATACCGACAGCGGCTTTTTACGCGGTATTGCGGAAAAAGTTACCGCCGATACCATGACCCGCATCAACGGTGCAGTTATCGCTGCCCGATCGGAAAACGATACCGGCAACAATCCACACAACCCCATGTACGGCATCAATGTGGCCGGAGCTGATGGCCGTTTGGTGAGCTTAGTGGGCTCGCGCTCCAGTGATTCCGGTGGTAATTCCCAAGCGCCGATTGCCATGTTCAATCCCGAAGTTCGCCCGACCAAAGTCGATCGCCGCTCGGATGTGACTGGTCTGGTAGAAACCGGCGACTTTGGTGCCTTAGGGCAGCAAGATGTTGTCGCGGTTTTGGAATCCATCTATCGCATCAGTAATCAAAAACTGGGCGCGGTGAATACCCGCATTACCGCCGACGACGTGGTAAAAGATTTGGTGCGCTGTGGTTATATTCAGTCGGCCGATTTGGCGGCAGAATTTGGTAATCCGATGGCGCTTGATCCATTCCTCGACCCCGACATGGTTGGCCCCAACGGTGTGTTTACTCAAGAAGAATTCATGAACGACCGTGAGTTCGAGAAAACCGCATCGATCGCCAGCATGGTTATCAACGGTCGCTCCGGTGCCGGCACCATTACCATGGGTGGTTACGACTACCACACCGGTGATCGCGCTACCGGCGAATTGCGTGATTTGCGCGCGGGTCGGGCCATGGGTGCTTGCCTGGAATACGCTGCGAAAAAAGGCCGCCCATTGATGATGTACGTGTTCAGTGACGGTTCGGTATTCAGTAACGGCACTACCGATGATTCCGTAAATGGTCGCGGTAAAGGTGTATGGACCGGCGATAACCAACAAACGGCTTCGTCGTTCTTTATGGTATACAACCCAAATTCCCGCGCGGTAGTAATGGGTGGCACACCAGAAGAACAGGCCCGCCATCAACAGATTGGCTACATGCGTGCCAGTGGCGATGTGGAAACCGCATCCAGCCCAGCTGCCAATAATGTCAATTTATTAGTAGAGACGGTGGTATTAAACTTCCTAGCATTGCATAACCTGCATGGCGAGTTTGAAACCCTATTCCCCAACCATGGTTTAGGTAATGCCGCCAGCCGAGATGCGCTAACAGCCTTCGAGCCCATATTCGATGGCTCGGTGAACAATCCACTCGGCTAATTAACCAGTCTCTAAGGTATTTTCCCCGGCATGCCGGGGATTTTTTTATCTAAACGTTAGGCTGTGCTGGCAGTCACTTAATATTCCGCGTACCAACTGCCATCGGTCTTTTTGCGATAAAAAGGTTGGCTTAGCCAGTAAAAACGACCGCCCACTCCCGAAGGAGCTGTGCAGTTGTAGCGACTTCTGCCTACAGGCAAAGGCTTGTCTGCGCGAGTGAGGTACGTTAGATCATCCAACTTTTCTACGGCAATGCGGCCTTGACCGCTGGCAAAGCAATTCAGCGACAAGGGCTTTGTAACCCTGATTGAAAGCGTGGGCTGGGTAACTTCGTCAGGTAGCAGAGGATCGATAAGTGTCTTGCCGTTCTGATCAAGCGCCTGCCATTCAACAAAAGACATGGGCAAGCTATTGGCTTTGTCTTTAAAGGTTGATAACTCGCCGTATTCGCCGCCAAAAGCAAATCGGGGCAGCGCATGCAAATCACTATTGGTGCCCACAGCCCCGGAGTGTTGGCTGTAGGCGATATAGCCCAGCTCTTTGACTATTGCTCGAATTTCTTGGTTGAACTCGCCGTACGGATAAGCGAGCTGTCGGCTAAATTTGTCCAGCTTCTGGTCCAAAATTTTTTCTGCCTCAACCACTTCTTGGCGAACCCGCTGCCGCCATTGTTTATCGGTTTCATCGGGCAACTTTCTAATCAAGTGGGGGTGGGAAAGGGTATGGTTGGCAATCTCAGCGCCCTGTTTCTGCAGATATCTAAGCTCATCCCAACTCATGTAGCCACGTTTCCCCACTAGCTGGGGGTTCACAAAAACGGTGAACGGTAAGTTGTGTTTTTTAAGAATCGGCAGGGCCTGGTTTAACACAGAGCTGTAACCGTCATCGAAGGTGATAACAGCCAAATACACATCGGGGTTATTCAGCTTGGCGTCTTTAGCTTTGAGTAATTCGGCGAGCGTCTGGGTACTAATGACCTCAAATTGGTTGTCGACTAAGTACTCGATGTGTCGCTGGAATAAATCGGGTGAAATACTGGTTAAAGCGGGAGTTTCTTCATCGATGTGATGATATTGCAAAACAACGGCTGCTAGGGCGTGTTGGGCTAAACCCAGTACGAGTAGCATTGAGGTGACGAAGCGAAAGAGCATCTGGCTAACTGGCATAATGTTGACGTCCGGGTGGTTTCTATCGATTGGCATTAGAGTGTCAAAATCCGCGAGTGTTTAACAGTCGTTTAATCGCTGCAAAGTGGGTTTGATAAAACTTATGGGTCTGACAAAAACTACAGGTTAAACGTGCGCTGGCGCACAATAATGACCATTTTCACGGTCCAGTGTATCCGTTCGATCACGAAACTCTTCTAAAATTTGATTCGGGCTAGTGTGTCGAGCACGACGCTGCTATGCTGTTACAATTAAGCACAAATTTAAGCTTTAAGGTCAGTAGTTTACCTATTATTGTTAATGTCTGACTTTAACTGCAGCTCGCTCTCAAGGAGTCGAGTCTCAATCACAATAAATGGAGCGTTTGGAGAGAAATAAATGGCTTCCTCATTCTTATCTCAAATTAATGCCAATAAGTCTCGGTTCCTTTTGGTGTTGTTCATACTGTTAGGGGCGTTAACGCTAACTGCTTGCGGTGGTGGCTCGGCTTCGACCAATAACTCACTGGGAGAAAATCCGGTAGATGCAGATAACGATCCTCCAATAGTTCAACCACCGGAGGAAGAAGTAACTGGGTCTGGAGTGCAAATTGGCACGGGAACTGGTGAAGCGTTTATTCGGGGAGCGATTGGTTCAGATATCACTAATGTGCCGGCTGGTGGACGTGTGGAGCTCAGGGTCAATTTTGTTGATCTGGAAAACGAGCCTTTCGAATCGGTAATTACCGTGAACTTTAATTCAGACTGCTTTGCAAATGGAATAGCACAGTTCAGTTCTGAGCAAATAGATACCAATGCTGGCGGAGGTGGAAGAACGACCTATATCGCTAATGGTTGCTCGGGTGAGGATGTAGTCACCGCTACTGCAATGGTTGATGGCGAAGTTTTAGTGGCGAGAACTACTTTAACTGTCGAACCCGATATGGTTTTGGGAATTAACTACCTAGGAGCCTCAGAGACCTTTCTAAACCTAGAAGGCACGGGCGGAAATGAAACCACAATTTTGACGTTTAGACTTGTCGGTGCGCTACAGGGAGCTATTGTAGGCGAACGTGTAAGTTTTGCTATTCAAGGGGAAGAGGGCGGCGCTCGAATAGCGGAAGGGCAAGAGTCTAATGTCACAGGTACAGATGGTACCGTAACGACGGTATTGCAAAGTGGTACGACCGCCACGAATATTCAAGTAGTAGCAAGGCATGATGCTACGGGCATTACCGCGTCCTCTGGGGCTATTGTAATATCCTCGGGGCGTCCAATTCAGCAAAGCTTTTCCATTAGTCAAAGTTCCAGCAACCCGTTTGCGAGTGAAAATACTGATGGCGTATTGGTCGATGTCAATATCCTTGTTTCGGATCAATTTGGTAACGACATTGCCCCAGGTACACAAGTTAATTTCTTTGCAGAGTGCGGTGTCATCGAGCCATCGTGTGAAATCGATGCAGATTCTGAATGTAGTGTACTGTGGCGCAGTAATGTATCCAGCCAGCGTGCTAACGAAAACCGGTGCTCACTTTTAGCTTTTACAGAAGGAGTAGAAACCTTTACCGATGGAAATGGTAACTTCGTCTACGAAAGCTCTGATGAATTCGACTTAGATGAAGATGATTTGCCTGAACCGTTCGTTGATGAAAATGAGAACGGTATGTTTGATCCTGGTGAGCGTTTTGTGGATACAGCCAATGGCGTTAACGGTAGCTACGATGGTCCTAATGGCTTTTGGGATGGATTATGTTTACAAAGTTCTGTACCCACAGCAAACTGTGATGGTGAGGATTCTGCTGTTATATTTGCACAGGGTTTGATCACCACACCGTGCAGCGAGATTAACATTATCCCGACCCCAGGACCTTTACCTCCAAACGCGATTGATCTCGGCTCAGTAGATTTCATTGATTTGACTACAATTACATCCCGACCGGTGTATGTAACGATAGAGGACGCGTGCACGCCTGGTAACCCACCCGGCGGCGGTATTGGCCTCAGATTCTCTGCTGAGGAAATTGAAGTCAGTTCATTTGATGTTACTACCGAAGATAATCTTACTGCGCCAGAAACCTACAGAACTTCAGTTTCAACTGATGGTACCTTATCACAGGACGGGGAATTAATTTTTAACGTAGACTATCCAGATGGAGATATGGTTGCATTTAGTTGGCCTGCAGGTGACTTATGCCCTACAGCTGACGTTTTTACCTCGTCTCACCCGGTTGGTTCAACTATAGATATCAGTGGCGGAAATGTGGAACTAGAAATTTCTATCGCCCAGGAATGCATACGTGGTGAAGAGCCCATGGTAGGAACTCGAGTAACATTTGACGCCCTCGACTTTAACCTTCTCGATGAAGATGGAATGATTCAGGAAATTATTCGGCTTGAAGTTACTCAGGACGATCTGTTTAGAGAGAATCCAATTTATCGTGTGGTGCTAAGCAGTGACGCTGTTGCATCCGCGGATGGAATTTTAACTTTAAGGTTGCAGCCAGTGGGCGGTAACAGAACAGAATTCACTTGGAACATCATCGACTAGCTGTATCTCAACGGTAAGTTTAATAATAGGTTAGCGAAAATTTTGGATTGCCCCGAGCTTGTCTTGGGCAATCCAATTTTGTTTTTTGAGCTAGAGTAATTCCTTATCTCCGCGCTTATTTTTTCTTCAAAGCCTGCTGCAACAAAGCCCCCATACTGCCCACCTCCGCTTTCTTTTGACTCGATCCCTGGCGCTTATTCCCTGTTTTATGTGAGCCAGCTGTTCTCTTACTGCTGTTCTTAACACCTTTGTCGCCGCCAATCGCAACCTTCTCGCCGGGCTCATCACTTAGTCGCATCGACAAACCAATTCGCTTGCGACCTTCGTCGATTTCCATGACTTTGACTTTAACAATGTCACCGGCTTTCACCACTTCGCGTGGGTCTTTTACAAACGTGTTTGAAAGGGCTGAAATATGTACGAGGCCGTCCTGGTGAACGCCAATGTCCACAAATGCGCCAAAATTGGTAACGTTGGTTACTGTGCCTTCTAAAATCATACCGGGTTCTAAGTCGGATATTTTCTCCACGCCTTCCTGAAAACTGGCCGTTTTGAATTCTGGCCTGGGGTCGCGTCCGGGTTTGTCCAGTTCTTTAAGAATATCGGTGATGGTCGGCAGGCCGAATTGTTCATTAATAAATTCTTTGGGTTTTAGGCCGCGCAGGAATTCACTGTCGCCGATGATCTGATTGAGGTTGCGCTGGTGCTGTTGAGCAATGCGCTCTACCACCGAATAGGTTTCGGGGTGAACCGCCGATTTATCCAGAGGATTGTCGCCGTTGACGATGCGTAAAAAGCCCGCGGCTTGTTCGAAGGTTTTGTCGCCAAAACGCGGCACCGAACGCAATTGATCGCGGCTTTTAAACGCCCCATTTTGATCGCGAAAACTGACGATGTTGTTGGCCAAGCTTTGGCTTAACCCGGAAACCCTGGCCAGTAACGGTGCAGATGCCGTGTTGACTTCAACGCCGACTGCGTTTACACAGTCTTCCACCACGGCATCCAGCGATTTGGCCAACTGCGGTTGCGATACATCGTGTTGATATTGGCCAACACCGATGGATTTGGGGTCGATTTTAACCAACTCGGCCAGAGGATCTTGCAGGCGCCGAGCGATGGAAATGGCACCTCGAATGGTCACATCCAAGTCGGGGAACTCTTTCGATGCAAATTCACTGGCCGAATAGACCGACGCTCCGGCTTCGTTAACCATGACTTTTTTAGCGTTAATATCCGGGTGAGCTTTTAGCATATCACCCACAAAGCGATCGGTTTCTCGGCTGGCTGTGCCGTTGCCAATGGCGATCAATTCAACATTGTGCTTGCGGCACAGAGCAACCAATATCCCTTCGGCTTGCTGCACTTTGTTCTGCGGCGGATTGGGGAAAATCGCTCCGTGATCCACCACTTTACCGGTGCTGTCGATTACCGCTACTTTCACGCCTGTGCGCAAACCTGGGTCGAGTCCGATGGTGGTTTTGGCTCCCGCCGGCGCTGCTAGCAATAAATCTTTTAAATTGGAGGCAAAGACGTCGATCGCTTGCTGTTCGGCGCGCTCGCGCATTTGGCCAATTAGGTCGGTTTCCAAATGGGTGAGTAACTTGATTTTCCAGGTCCAGCGCACAACCTCGGCTAACCAGTCATCTGCGGGACGTCCTTGGTTCGAAACTTGCCAGTGTTGGGCAACCATTGCTTCACAGGGGTGAGAATTGGGGTTTTCATCCTCGGGTATCACCAAAGAAAGAGACAATATGCCCTCATTGCGACCACGTAACATGGCCAGTGCGCGGTGAGAAGGCACTTTACTGAGCGGTTCGTCATGCTCAAAGTAATCGGAGAATTTCGCGCCGTCGCTTTCTTTACCGTTCATAACACGGGCACTTAAGTAGGCATTGTTGAGTAAAAATTCACGTAACTTGGCGATTAGGTCAGCATTTTCGCTGAACCTTTCCATGAGTATGTATTTAGCGCCATCGAGGGCATCTTTTTCGCTATTGATTTTATGTTCGGCGTTAAAAAATTTATTGGCTTCGTGTTCTGGGTTTAATTCAGGGTTGGATAAAAGCGCATCGGCAAGCGGTTCTAAGCCGGCTTCTTTAGCAATTTGGCCTTTGGTTCGACGTTTGGGTTTGTAAGGAAGGTATAAATCTTCCAAACGATTTTTAGTCTCGGCCGATAAAATATCGGCTTCGATTTGTTCGGATAATTTACCTTGCTCTTTAATACTGTTGAGGATAACTTGGCGCCGCTCTTCGAGCTCCCGTAAATAGACAAGCCTGTCGTTAAGGGTTCGGAGCTGGTTGTCGTCTAAACCACCAGTTATTTCTTTTCTGTAACGAGCAATAAAAGGAACCGTTGATCCTTCATCTAGTAACGAAACTGTCGCTTCTATTTGTTTTGATGCGACATTAAGTTCTTCTGCAATTTGCAGATAAATTGGATGGGTCATGCACAACCTGTATTAAATGGATTGATGGAATTTATTAAAAGTAAGCAGCATTGTTTAATGATTTTCAACGCCGCTTAAATGTTTCGCTGTCGTGACAAACGAAAATTTTCTTAAAATTAATTTGCGATAAAAAGTCTGGTTTCATTGTAAATATTGTGAATTAAAAAATTCGGATATTTTCTAACCTTGACCGAGGCGACAAGAATTAATGAATTTTGTGCCGGGCAATGGTTAATTAGTGAATTACTTCAAAATTTGATGGAATTGACAATTTTTGACTATTGACGTTTTCAATTAAAAGTATAAATTTTCGCTATGGCTAAGTGAGATTAGAGCACATTGCATAACACATTCATAAACGAATCGTTTATTGAATTCTTTTGGGGATGATTGGGAATCCCCGCTCCCAGTAGATTGATTATTTTTTGCACACAATGACTGTGTGCAAAGCCAAGTTTTAGTTTTTAATTTTATTAAATGGAGTTAGTAAGTATGCGTTTTATTCTGATGTCACTGCTGTTGCTGTTTTCGTCTCTGAGCCAGGCGCACGTTCGCTGGTTCGTTGGAAACCGCCATGAACTCGAGCCCTACGCCTGGACCGCGCCGGATTTTATCCTAGTCGGTTTGGCAGTGGTAGCGTGTATCGTAGCGGTTTTCTTGTCGAGAATTCGCATTTCACAAATCGAGAACAATGCATTTTTCAAACCTTGGCCGTTTGAGATGCAATTCCGTTTGTTGGGTATTGTGTTAGGCGTTTGGTTGTTGCTTAACTTTTACCACGGTGAGTTTATTGCCCCTAACCTGGAGCCTAACTCAGCTTGGCAGTTTTCTTTGATGTTACAAGCGATCTGCGGCATTTTACTGCTTATTAGCCACCGATTGGCCAGTCTAACGCTGTGCTTGTTTGTGCTAATTGGCCAGTTAATGATCAGCGTTGAGTTTGAGTTGTGGATCGACTATGTGCCTGAGCTGCTGGGTTTTGCCTTGGCGCTAATGTTGGCTTCCAAGCCTGATCGTGCCGTTAAGTACTTGCGCATCTTGCTGGGTATTCAATTGATCATCCTGGCGGTTCACAACAAACTGCTTAACCCAACCATGGGCTTAGCATTTTTGGAAATGCACCCTTGGAACTTCCTAAGCATGATGGGCTTTACAGTATTCACCGACAGCAATTTCATCATCGGTATTGGTGTGGCTGAATTTACCCTGGGTATCTTGCTGATATTTGGCATTTGCACACGCATTGTTGCCGCTGCCGTGGTAGGTGTGTTCGGTCTTACGGGCTCATTGCTGGGTATTGAAGAGTTGATCGGACATGTGCCCATCGTTATCAGCTTCTTTGTTGTGTTCTCTTTAGGTACTGGCGAGCGCACATTCCCGGAGTTGAACCCTTCGTCCTGGAAACTTAGTCGCGTAGGCTTTAAAGCCAAAGAAGTCGAGGCTAAGTAAGAAATCGGAGCTCAGTAAAGATTACCTTCCTCCCGTATTTCTGGGGCATTCACCGCCCCAGAAATACCTCTTCAAACCAAAACCAAATCCCAAAATGATGGCCAGGAATCAACTCGATTCCGAGTGCTGATTTCAGTAAATACATCACCAATAACCCCAGTAAAGACAAAATGACAATCGCTGAGACAAGCACGCCGATTAAGGTTTTTGTCGCCAGCAGTTGCTCGCGCGGCGACATGTATCGACGGTTGCGCCCAACGAGCAGCACTAAGTAAAAACTCCAGGGGAGTAAAGGGATTTTCATTACAGGACGAAAATCGACGGCGTGGCGCGTGCTGGCGCGTAACGCGAGTGATAGAGCCTGCCTCTGGGCTTCAGTAAAGCTGGCGGCCTCTTGCTCTGGCATTCTTGATAGTATGTGTTGCAACTGAGGTGTTTCGGTATCCTCAACGGGTGATCTCATTAAATCTCCTGCTTGATAGAAACATGCCGGAACGACAAAGCTGATCGCCTCGCCCAAACGTATTGAAAGCCTAAAACTCAAAAATTTTGTCAGATGATGTTGGGCAAGCTCCAATTGGCCTTTGGGCGAAGGGTGAATCGTGCTCCATATGGGTTTACAGGTATTACCTAAGGTTAGTAGCGAATAGGAAAAACCAGAAATGACGGCGTCCTTGACTGACTCCATGCAACTCTCGGAATTTATCGGCCAATATCAGCGATTATTTATACTAACTGGGGCCGGCGTGAGCACAGGTTCCGGCGTGCCGGCCTACCGCGACCAACAAGGCCGCTGGCTGGCCCGCGAGCCCATCAAGCATCAGGCGTTTTTATCCAGCCAACTCACGCGCCAGCGTTACTGGGCTCGCAGTCTGGTGGGCTGGCCCAAACTAAAGGACGTGCAACCCAATGCTTTGCATCGCTCTTTAGTGAACTGGCAAGCGTTGGGGAGAGTGGCGTTGTTGGTAACGCAAAACGTCGATGGGCTGCATCGCCTGGCGGGCTCAACGAGTTTGGTGGAGTTGCATGGTCGTATCGATCGGGTGGTTTGCTTGAGTTGCGGATCGATGTTTTCTCGAGCGGACATACAGCCGGTATTGGAAAGTCACAATCGCGATTTTTTGGAGCGCTTAAACGCTGTTGACATTCACGCTCGGCCAGACGGCGATGCGGAGTTTGGAGGTGTTGATTACTCGGGGTTGGTGTGTCCGCCCTGTGGTCATTGTGGTGGCACGCTTATGCCCGATGTGGTGTTTTTTGGCGGTAATGTGCCCGCTAGTCGTGTTCAGCGCAGCTACGAGGCTTTATGCGAGTCAGACGCTGTATTGGTAATTGGCAGTTCTCTCACGGTTTACTCCGGTTACCGGTTTTGTCAGCGCGCGCAGCAATTGGGTAAGCCCATTGCCATTGTAAATTGGGGCAGTACTCGGGCGGACGATTTAGCTGCCCTAAAAATAGAGGCCGATTGTGTGGAGCTTATTCGCTCGGTTGAAGTGACGCCCGCACCAGAAGTTACTGAAGTTGCGATCAAATCCGATATTGCAGATTAATCGTTTGTGCTAGTTGCTGCGAAGGTAATCGAGCGAGACGTAATGAGCCATTATATTGGGCTATTGGCTTCGACTCGATCTAGTGGTGTGGCCCAAGTCGCTAGTGCGCGAGCTTGCCCCCCAGTATTTCATACCCGCCGTAGCCTAAAGATTGCCAGAATTGTTCGGCAATGGGGTCGTTACGCCATGCTACCTGAAAACTTTTTGCGCCGACTTCCTTGAGTTTGATTTCGGTGTTTTTAACCAGTTGGGTGGCCAAACCTCGGCGTCTGCCTTCGGGTTCAACCCAAAGGTTGTAGATAATTCCCACTGGCGAATGGGTGGATTCAGGTTTGTCGTAGATGTGGCCGCAGATACACGCAATGGCTTGTTGGTTTTGCCAAGCCAGCAGAGCGAAGCCGTGTTCCATGGTGGTAATTTGACGCGCTAGTCGCTGGTGGAGTTTCTTTTTGCCGACCGCCGAGCTGCCGAAGATTGATTCTGGCAGGCTTTCGTCGAGCTTTTGCCAAAAGCCGATCAATAGCTTTCTATCAGAGGGCTGCGCTTGTGTGATGGGAAATGTTTCGTTCAAAAATACAAACGTATAATGGACAGTTTAATTAAGGAGAGCCAAGTAATCTGGGAATGGATACTCCCAGATTACTTAGATCAGCCAATTATTCTGCAGCAGGACCCGCTGCTGCAATGTCGGAGCTGACTTCGAACTTAACGATGTTATCGGCGAAAAGCTTGGCAAGCTTTTGAGCGGCTTCATCGTAAGCGGCTTGGTCTTCCCAGGCTTGACGCGGGTTGAGGTATTGCTGGTCAACGCCCGGTACTTCGACAGGAATATCCAAATTCATGGCATCTAGATGCTCGGTAGAGCAGCCTTCCAAGGCGCCGCTTTGAATGGCAGCGACAACTGCGCGAGTAACCGGAATTGGGAAGCGTGAACCCCCTCCGCCAGCCCCGCCGGAGCCGCCGGTCCAACCGGTGTTAACCAAATACACATTGGCGCCGAAGTCCTGAATGCGCTTCATCAACAGCTCGGCGTATTCGCGGGCTGGGCGAGGCATAAACGGAGCACCGAAACACGTGGAGAAGGTAGGGTGAATACCGGCTTCTGCGCCTAATTCGGTGGAACCTACGCGCGCGGTGTAGCCCGATAAGAAGTGATAGGCCGCCGCTTCTTTGCTCAAGATCGCAACCGGTGGCAAAACGCCGGTTACATCGCAGGTTAGGAAGATAACGTTTTTAGGCTCACCCGCGCGGTTCTCTTCAACACGCATTTCCACGTGCTCAAGCGGGTACGAACAGCGACCGTTTTCGGTAAGGCTGGTGTCGGTGTAGTCGGGGATGCGAGTATCGGCGGTGTGAACCACGTTCTCAACAATGGCACCAAAGCGAATGGCGTCCCAAATAACCGGCTCGTTTTTCTGGCTCAAGTCGATGGTTTTGGCGTAGCAGCCGCCTTCCATGTTGAACACTGAACCTTTAGTCCAGCCGTGCTCGTCGTCGCCAATTAAGTAGCGCTCTGGATCGGCAGACAAAGTGGTTTTACCTGTGCCAGACAAGCCAAAGAACAGGCAAGTATCGCCGTCTTTGCCAACGTTGGCCGAGCAGTGCATGGGCATTACGTCTTTTTCTGGTAATAGGAAGTTTTGCACGGAGAACATGGATTTTTTCATTTCACCGGCGTAGCGCATGCCCGCGATTAACACTTTGCGTTGAGCAAAGTTGATGCACACAATGCCTTCGGAGTTGGTGCCATCGCGCTCGGGTACACACTCAAAGTTGGCGGCGTGTAGAATGCGCCATTCTTCCTTGCTCTTTGGGTTGTAAGTCTCGGAGCGAATGAACATGTTCAGTGCAAAAAGACTGTGCCAAGCGGTCTCGGTAGTCACTAATACGGGGATGTAGTGATCGGTGTCTTGGCCTACGTGCAGGTGAGAAACGAACGTGTCTTGTTGAACCAAATATTCTTCGACGCGCTCCCACAGGAGATCGAATTTTTCCGCGGGAAAGGGTCGGTTAACACCGCCCCAATCGATGGCTTCGGCGGTGGAAGGCTCTTCTACAATAAATCGGTCGGCGGGGGAGCGGCCGGTTCGGGCGCCGGTTTCTGAAACAAAGGCACCGGTGTGCGACAGGTAGCCTTCTTTACGCTCTAGCGCTTGTTCGATAAGCAAAGGCGCTGTCAAATCCGTGTGAACTTTGGCCGTGGCTTGTTCTATCTGAGTCATTAGGTTTTGTCCTGTGAGCAACTAATGTATGTGGCCGGTTTTGACGATGGTTTAAACTACAGTTACCCGAAGTTGGCCACAGAACTCCCGGTAAGGAAACACTAAACGGCGCTCAGGCCGAAGGCCGTGCAGTATGACAGAAAAGCGAAGTTTACGCGATTGTTGCAGCCGGGAAATTGGCCATCTAAAACCCCTATTTTAGTCGAGGTTGTTATCAACCCTCGCGCATTATGCCCATTCGTCGGTTAATGCAGAGTGTGGTGGCTGTCGGGAAATAACTCAGCCAGATCTTGCTCGGTAAACTGATAGTGCTGGTGGCAGAATTGACAATCGATCTCGATTGCGTCGCTTTCTTTCAACATCGCCAATACATCGGCCTCACCCAATGCCGACAGAGCTTGACCGGATCGCTCTCGGGAGCAGCTGCATTCAAACTTGATCGCTGTAGTAGGGAACAGGCGGATTTCAAATTCGTTTAGCAATCGATACACCAGTGTATCGGGCGTTAGCTCCAGTAATTCTTGATCTTTTACTGTGGCGACAAGATGCCGCGCGGTTTGCCAGTGCGCTTCGTTGTCTTCATCGGTGGCCACGTGACTTTTAGGCAGCGCTTGGAGTAACAGTCCGGCAGATTGCTGTTCGGAGCAGGCCAGCCAAATACGGGTATTGATTTGCTCGGACTGCTGAAAATAGTGCTCGATACAGCGCGCTAAGTCAGGCGCATCCAATGGCACGATTCCCTGGTACCGCTCGCCCTGATCCGGCTCGATAATAATCGCCAGGACTCCATCGGGGCCCATTAATTCTTGTAGATTGTCGTCATTAATAGTGGCGGGATCGATCTCTTCATTGAGTTTGGCAATGGCTCGCACTTGTTGTTGGTGGGTGCACTCGGCCATGATCATCGACAAAGCGCCGCTACCGCGCGCTTGCAACGTTAGAATGCCATCAAATTTGAGCGTGGCGGCCAGCAGGCTTGCTGCCGATAGAAACTGTCCCAGAAGTTGTTGCACACAGGTGGGTAGGGGATTGTTGTCGAGAACGGTTTGAAAACTGTGTTCGAGCTGTACCAGCTCGCCACGGATATCGGCTTTCTCAAAAATAAAGCGGCACTGCTGATCGGGCATAAGAGACTATAAAGAACGAATAGCTGTGGTTGAGATAAAAGTGGCCCAGCAACAAATTGTATTGCTTGAAAATCAGTAAATCCGGCAAATACGTTAGACAGGCTACTAAGGGTGTTAAGGCCGCCTAGTGTAACCGGAATTGCACAATCAGGGAAATTTGGGGTTGAGGTGGCCAGAAGTTGTTGAATCTGGCCAGTGTTGCAGGGTTGTGTGCGTCTATGAACTTACGAGTTTTGGATCTATAGCCTCGAAGGGTTTCCTGGTTCGGGAGTTTCTCTTCTCGAATTGGTTAGCCGCAAAAGCGCTTGATGGCCTGGCTCAGTTGCTGTTCTTTTTTAGCGCGCTCTTCCTCAGTAATCTCAAAGGTGCTGCCATCCGGGCGCTGAAAATACACCGGCCCGGAGATTTTTTTCAACCTAGTGCGGGCAATGGAGCATTGCTTTTCGCGATTGGCAGCCGCACGCAGTTTTTCGCGTTCTTTTTGGCGGCGCACCTGTTTCTCCGCGTCGGTTTCGGGGTGCTGCTCGCCAAATTCTTGAACGGGTTCGCTCTGGGTGACGTTAACGTTTTTAAGGTCATCGCTCACCTCACTGGCGTTGTCGGTTTCGGGCTTGCGATCGCTAAAGTGGGTTTTTCCGTTCTCGTCCACCCATTTGTACACTTCCGCATGGGAGGTGTTGGCCAGCAATGAGGTAATAACGGCAATGATTAAAAGGCAATGGTGATTCATAAATCTTGTTCTGATGATGTGTTGGAGTTGGCGCCAGAAGTATAACGTTGGTCGACATCCGAAACTGCGAACTGTTCGAACAGGCCCAGCGAATGGCTGGCCGGCAGGCCATAAATTTCGCGAATACGCGGCTCGGAGGTAATCGCCAGGCCGTGATCGAGCACCATTTGATAGCCTTTGTCGTCGCTAAAGCGAATGAATTTGCCCGAATAGCTGTGCAGCATTTCTGCAAAATGATTGAAGTCTTTGATGGGGGTGTCGTTCACTCGGTCGAGAATCCAGTTGCTCCAGTTGTGGTAACCGAGGTTAACATCGTCGGCCAGTACTTTCAGTGCCACTACCAACTCACGTTGCTCTGGCGTAGCCCACAAGGCGCGCGAGTGCAAAAATTCTATAGGTGCTTGGCTGTGCCAGTCGCGTCCCCAGCGCTTGATGAGATTCATATTCAAAGGCACAAACACCACGCCGCCGTAAACAATGTAGCGCGGGCGCTGATCGTACTGAAGGCCTTGCACTAAGGTGCGATTTTTGTCGCGTTGATCGGCACTAATGGTGACCTGCAAGGTTTGACCGTTGCGGGAAATATCCAGCGAAATAGTCTCGCCTGGGTGCAGATTGTCGGCCACGTATTTGTAGTCTGTGCGTAGATCTTCCGCCAATCGAATGGTTTGATCGTCGGCGATGGGATGGCTATCGATGGATAGGAGTACGTCGTTTTTTTGGATGTGGCCAAAGGCGGAGCTGTCTTCGAATACTTTAGTCACCAATACGCCTTGATCATCGGGCGCTAAGCCGTAGGCGCGTTTGCTGGCGGGGCTTTCCAGGCTTTGGGTACGAAAACCTAAATCGGGCATGCCATTAAAAACACCGTCTTGGGCATCTTTTAACACATGTTGAATAACCGTTGGGGGGACAAAATAACCTTGATTCTCTGCCTTCGAGCGGGAATTGGCCTGCATAACCACACCAACAATGCGATTATCGACAATTACCGGGCCGCCACTGTTGCCGGGGTTGATCGCAGCGTCGATTTGGCCGGCCAATAAAAAACTACCTGCGTGGGCGTAGCGCTGATGCTCCACACGAGACAATATCCCGCGAGTAATACTGAGCGATTGGCCGCCAAAGGGAAAGCCAAATACCGAGACTTCCGTTAAGGGTGCCGGCAATGTACCCACTTCCAGCGCCTTTAAGTCGTCGAAAAAGTGAACATCACTGACCTCGACGATGGCGAGATCCGCCTCGTGGGAGACAAATGCCACGTCGGCGAGATACTTTTTAGGGTCGTTGTGTTTTTGCACCTGCAGATAGCGGGCATCGGCCACCACGTGCGCGTTGGTAAGAATGCGATTACCGGAAATGACCGCGCCAGAACCACTGGTTTGCTCCAAATTCATGAGCCGCCAGGGGGTAAAATAATCGGGCGCAGCGCGGGTGGCGTGAATTTTAATAACGGCTTGCTTGAGGCTGCGCAGTTCCTGTTCTTCCTGACCGGAATCGGCCCAGGCGGAAGATAGGCACAAGGCGACCAGGGCCAAACAGATAATGGCTTTTAAACGAAGTTGCTGCATTGATGATCAATAATAAAAAGGCTTGAGATACGCTTACCAGGGGCGGGACGCGGCGAGTCCTTGCCTGCCAAGCACACAGTAGACACCAGTGTAGACAAATTTCCAACCCTCCGTGAGTGATAAATCACAAAAGCCAGTTTTGTTACAACTTCAATAGCGATAGTCTGCATTGGAGTCGCCATCGATAGTGTTTTTAGAATTGAAACCAACACGTGTGCCAGAACGCTTTCAAAGTGCCGGAATGCATTCAACGATAAAACGGTACGTAAGTGGCGCTGATAAAAGGTGCAACAATGCCTGAAATATTAATCGTCGGATTTTCTCAGTAAATCGCGAAAACGATGAATCTGTCGGCGTTCCTTTTTATTGGGGCGATGATCCAAGCGCCCGGCCATGGCACCCGCGGCTTTGCGGGTGGCCGCAGCTTGCTTGCGCCGCTCAATGCTGTCTTCGGTTTCGCGATAGAGTGTTTGCGCTTCGGGGGCGCCACGGCGTTGATCCGACAACGCCAGAATCTCTACGTCGGTTTTGTCCCAGCCTTTGGTGATGGTGAGTATCAACCCGGGGGTAACGTCTTTACTGGCCTTAACGCGGTGCCCGTCGCACTGAACTTTGCCGCCCTCGATGGCCTGCTTGGCGAGATTGCGTGTTTTAAAAAAACGAGCGGCCCAGAGCCATTTATCGATGCGGACTTTATCCATGTTGTCGATTGAGTGCGCCCACCCTCTTTTGTTTGTTGATTGTTGTTTGTAGTTTATTGATTGGTGCGATTGCCGATGCTGCCAGGCCGAGACGGTTAGTTATTTAAATACTATGACAGGCGTCACTGTGCCCGCAAGTGAGCAATGGATTCTCATGGAGCTTTTTGACTGGGGTTTAGATGTCGGACAACGCAATATTGGGCTAGAATGGCCGCCCATTTTTTGGTTGAGAGTTGGTGTATTGCGCGTTTTGCAGGTATTGCCCGAGTTGAATTCGGGGGGAGTCGAGCGGGGAGTCGTGGAGTTTGCCCGCTTTTTGGTCGAGCAAGGGCACGACTCGGCGGTGATCTCGGCGGGTGGTCGATTGGTCGATACGCTCCAAGCCGAGGGCAGCGAGCACTATCTATTTCCTGTTCACAAAAAAAGCTTGTTGTCGCTGGCCAAAGTGCGACCGTTACGAAGGCTGATTAAGCAAATCAATCCCGATATTATCCACGTGCGTTCGCGAATGCCTGCGTGGTTGGTTTGGCTAGCCGTGGCCAGGCAACCGGCGACTGAGCGGCCAGGATTGGTATCAACCTTTCACGGTTTGTACTCTGTTAATGCTTACAGTGCCATCATGGGCTGCGGCGATCGAGTTATTGCCATCTCTAATTGCGTGCGCGATTACATCGTGAATAACTACCCTAAAATTGATCCGGCAAAAATTACTGTGATTCATCGCGGTGTAGATCGCCAAACCTTTCCCGAAAACCAACCCCTTGATGAAGTCTGGCGCACCGACTTTTTTCAAGAGCATCCCCATTTATACGGCAAGCCGATTATTCTCATGCCTGGGCGACTCAGTCGTTGGAAGGGCCAGATTCAATTCATCGAATTAATGGCCGAACTCAAAAAGCGTGGTCATCCGGCTCAGGGGCTTATTGTGGGTGGTCCTACACCGGGCAAAGAAGATTACGAAATCGAGCTTAGAACCTTGGCAAAAGCGCAAGGCGTCGACGATCGAATCCGTTTTCTCGGCCATCGTTCCGATATGGCAAACCTCTATAAAGTCAGTGATGTGGTCTGTAACCTGTCGCAAAAACCTGAGCCCTTTGGTCGCACGGTAATCGAAGCGCTGGCTCTGGGTACGCCGGTGGTTGCCTACAATGAAGGCGGTCCGGCGGAATCATTGGCGGCTTGCCTGCCCCAGGGGTTGGTGGCGGTGGGTGATGTGCAATTGTTGGCGGATAAAGTGATTGCGATACTGGAACAAAAGCCCAGTGTTCACTTACCGGATGAATTTACACTCGACCAACAAGCCCGAACTACGCTTGCGGTGTACGAATCGGTATTGGCTAGTCGATCAACACGCTCGTAAACGTTTTTTGCCCTTAAACAACTGTATTAAAAACACCTAAACAATTATGCGAATACTACACGTTGCCCATCAACAACTGCGAAAATACGGCCACAACCGAGTGAGCTGGGGGCAAAAACTGTACTTTGGTTTAATTCGTAATGGCCATTGTGTGCAGGCGTTCAGCGATCGCGACGTGGCTGCATTTGAGGCACCGCTGGGCATCCGCGATTTGGGGAAAAGCAAAGCCAATAAGCGATTACTGCAAACGGTGGAAGCCTTCGAGCCCGATTTAATGGTTGTGGGCCACTGCGACATTATCAGCAATCAAACTTTAGAGCAGGCTCGTGCCATCGCCCCTCATTTAATTATTGCCGGTTGTAACAACGATCCTTTGTTTGTGCCAGAGAATGTAAAAAAAATCGAGGAGCGCGTTAAAGTCGTCGATGCTATGTTTGTCTCCACCGGTCAACCTGAATTGGAACGATTTGCAGATCAACGCGCTAAGCTTTGGCATATGCCCAACCCGGTTGATGCCTCCATCGAAACGTACGACGCCTCGACTCACAACGAGCTGCCCATCGACCTATTGTTTTGCAGCAAAGAAACCGCCTACACCGAGCGGGGCCAAATTGTGGCCGCGCTTAAGTCGCAATTAGCCGATGCCTTGGTATTTAAAACACCGGGCAGCTTTGACGAGCCGGGCGTTTGGGGGCGAGATTACGACCGGACGTTATCCGAGAGCAAAATGGGTTTAAACCTCAATCGGCAAGAGGGCTTGCATTGGTACTCGTCGGCGAGAATGGCGCAGATGGTGGGCAACGGTTTATTAACGTTTACTCATGCCAGCGCTCAGTTTCAAAGTTTAATGCCGGAAGAATCGCTGGTGTATTTTAATAGCACCGATGAGTTAGCTGGATTGATTAACGAATTTTATCACGACAACGCCAAGCGACGTTATTGGGCCAGCCAGGCGCGAGAATTTTTTCATCGTGAAATTAATTCCACGCTGTACGCGCAGTACATTGTTGAGGCGGCCACCGGTTTGCCGTTTAGTCACCCATACGTTTGGCAGCAATGAGTTCATTATTTTTAGGTTCGTCGTCAGAGGCGTTTGCTTCGGGTGGCAATCGATTGTGTTTTGTCGATCCGCGCGATCACCGTCGTTGCATTAAAGTGCTGCGGCCTGATCGTTTGCCCGAACAGAAAAAAATCTCGCAAAGCTTTCCCCGCAGTTTAAAACCCCGCAAGTACTTTGATGATAATTGGCAGGAGTGGCGAGTTTATCGTCGTATCGATCGCGCCATTGGCGAGTCTGCGTATCAATTAATTCCCCGCTGTTACGAGTTTGTTGAGACCAATTACGGCGCAGGTCTAGTAACCGATATTATTACCGATGTGGACGGGCGAATTTCGTTGTCGTTAAAACAAATACTTTGGCAGTGGGGTCAAACGCCGCAACTGATGCAATTAATCGAGTCGTTTATTGATCAGTGGAGCGCGCTGGGTATGCCATCGCGTAATCTGTTGTTACACAATATCGTGGTTAGGTGCACTGAAAGCGGACCTGAACGACTGTACGTCATCGACGGTTTAGGTTGGCCAGATTTAGTGCCGTTTGGCTATTGGTTTAAAACCATCGCCAGCCGAAAAGCGCGGCGCAAGGCCATGCGTTTGTATCCGGCGATGGCGTCGTTGGAAGTGAACAAAAACAATGGCAAGGGTTGGGGATTTCACGGTTGGTTAAACGAAGATCAGCGGCAAATTTCCAATTCAGTAAATTCGTCTTCCTATTTAAAGCAAGGAAAATAGTTTGGCTCCACTTAAATTGGCTCCCGTGTTGGCCGGCGCGCCCGTCGGCGGAGCGGAAAACTTTTACGCTCGCTTTGTGGCAGAAATAAAAAAACGCAGCGATTATCAAGTCACTGCGTTTACCCGCCCCAACAAACGCCGTGAGCAGGTGTTGGCCGAAGCCAATGTGTCCGCACAATTATTTCGGTTTGGTGGCAAGCTCGATTTTATCGATCATTGGTGTTATCGCCGAGCATTAAAAGCGTGGGGGCCCGATATCGTAATGACGTTTATGAATCGCGCCACGCAGTTAACCCCAAAAGGCGACTATCAACTGGTGGCGCGGTTGGGACACTATTACGATTTAAAATACTATCGTCACTGCGATCACTGGGTGGGCATTACCCAAGGTATTTGCAGCCATTTAATAAGCGGCGGCATGCCCGCCGAAAACGTTCATCACATTCCCAATTTTATTGATGAAACCCGCGCTGAGCCACTGCCGCGCGACAGTTTTAATACGCCGACCGATCAACCCTTGTTGCTGGCGTTTGGTCGACTGCACGTAAACAAAGGTTTTGATGTGTTGTTGCGTTCGCTGTCGAATATGGATTCTGGCGTGCTCTGGTTAGCCGGCAGCGGTCCGGAGCACGACAACTTACAGGCGCTTGCCCGCGAGTTAGGTATAGAACATCGGGTAAAATTTTTAGGGTGGCGCGACGACATTAACGCTCTTTTAGCCACCGCCGACGTTTTTGTGTGTCCTTCCCGGCACGAGGGGTTGGGCAGCATATTATTGGAATCGTGGTTTCACGGTTGCCCAGTGGTGGCGGCCTCATCCCAGGGGCCAAGCGAAGTTTTAACCGATGGCAAAACCGGACTGCTGGTGCCCATCGACGATCATCACGCGTTACAAACGGCTATTCAACAAGTGTTGGATTCTGATGCGCTAAAACAGCAATTAGTGACTCAAGGCTTAGCGGAATATCAACGGACCTACAGTGCAGAAACTATCATTGAGGCCTATAAGACTTTATTTAATCGAATAACCTAGATCGACTGGTTGAAAGAAACTTCTAATTTACTTAGTAGTTTAAATTGAAAACCCTCTGGTACGCTCAGAGGGTTTTTTAGTCGAAGATTTTGTCCCGCAAATTAAAATGATCAAAAACTCGGGCTATTTTTTCGTTATTGCCGCCTTGCTTTTGTTTGTTTTTACGCTTAAGTGAGACAACCTGAGAGTCGGGAATTAGCGGAAATCTCAGCGTCCAGCTTCGCACATCGGCCAGTTTTTTGCAGCGTACTCCCTTTTTAAGTGACATGGCTTTAAGCCACACATCGTCGGCACCGGGAGCGAGCTCTAAAAATAATTCCTTATTAAAAATTTCCTCAGCAAAACAACCCGGAAAATACAAAACGCCTCCCACTCCGGTAGGAAAAATATCAAAACCTGCAGTACAGTGCGACGTATTAAAATTCCATTGTTTGTAAGGCAGTAGTTGGCCCTGATCATTGCGCAGAATGCGGTGGGCGCGAAGGCAATGAATGACGTCTGGTTCGTGTCGATAAGCGGCGTAGAGTTTAGCCACTAAATCGATGGGGTACATAATGTCGTCATCCACCGTTAAAATTAAACTTTCGGGGTGGTTTTTAAGTGTATAAAAATACTTAGTGTAAGGCCCTAAATCTTCTTCGATAAAGGCGATTTCAAGGCCTCGTTTTTGTTGCAGTTTTAAGCTGTCGGGAATAGTTTGCGGCGAAAAGTCGTTGGCGGCGATATTTAAAATAATGCGACTGGCCTTAACCGTTTGGCGCATCAGGCTCTCGATAGTGAGATGGACGTTATCGAGGCGTTGTTGAAAGCTGGTTAGCGAAATAATCAGCTCGTGTTCTAGCGTGCGATTGACGCCGGGAGCAGTTTCCTCCAGCAGTCTTCTTTCCAGCTCTAACGCCAAGCCCACCGCGCGTTGCTGGGCAATGCTCTTGAGTTCTTCTTCACCTCGACGCTTGCGGCGGCGGTCTTGTTGTTTAACCAAAAATGATCGCATTGTAACCGTCTAAAACTGTGTATTTATGTTTATTATGAAGCTTTTGGTGTGGTTTTAATAGCCAAGCAATCTAGGAGTTGTTGAGCCACTTCAATATGATAGTTGGCTGGGCCCGATCTGCTGGGTGGCGGCAAAAAATCCTTATCGGTTAAATAGCCAATATCGCCGTGCTTTATTAGGTTATCGACCGACAACAGCAGCTTATTGTTATTTTTTTTAGACGCAGTGGGTAGTTTAATAACCCCCACTTTGGCGGCACTGTTTAAGGCCTCGGCCACCATGGACGCGGAATCCGAGCTAATCCACACTGTGCCCGCTTGCCCCAATTGCTGCGGTAACCAACTGGCGTCAAGCTCAGTTACCTCGTAAAACGTAAGATTGTTTTTATCGTCGCACAGTGCCTTTAATTTTTGGCTGGTGGTTTTAGGGGTTCTGCGCGAATTAGACAGTGCCCAGTGAATTTCGGGCGTGTGATCAGCAATATCGATAATTCTCTGGCATACGTAATCATCGTTCCAAATAAAGTGTTTGCTGATACCGCCCATTAAAATAAGACCTCGCAAATGATCGGCCTGACTTTTTATGCCCGGTGCCAGTGCGGTTGTCGACACCAAGCGGCGATCGGTCTGGCGATAGCCATCGTGCGCGGGCGTGATGACTGCATCAAACCAAGAAGTTGGCAGCGATGGGTTCATTAAGATAACGGTTTTACCACCAAAAACGCGTTTTGCAGCAAGCACGGGCCAATGTGTTTTGTGACCTGCGCCAAGAATTAAATCCGGTGTTGGTAGCGATGATAACTCGGACCAGGAGCCAAAAATAAGCGCACGTTTAATGTGTTGCAGATTACCAATAGCTATAGAGTGCACTTGCACGGTTGCGTGATGTTCAATGCCCTCAATTAAAGCCTGTGTTTGTTTTTCGTGGCCGGGTTTGCCATCAACGAAGCGCCAGATTACTAGCGGGTTGTTTATCATGAATACACTTTTTGAGGGTTACATAAAATAAGGTTGGGGCAAAAAGCCAGTGGATAACGAGCCACCGGCCAAATAAGGTGTGCAATAACAGTAAAACACCAAACGAATCAGGGCATGATCTCATCAAAATGATGAATTGCCGGATAGTCTTGAATCTTACGGGGTTGTTGGCTGTCGGGTTGATGGATGCACAAGAGGTGACGTATGCCAAAGGTTTCCGCCGCTTTTAAAACTCGCACGGTGTCGTCTATGAACAGCGTGCGCTCTGGGTCGAACTGTTCAACGGCCGTTAACTGATGCCAGAATTCCTGCTCTTCTTTGGGCGTTTTAAATTCGTGCGACGAAATAACCACATCCAACCAACGGTTAATTTGCGTGACTTCCAACTTTAGCGATAGGGAATCCTGGTGAGCATTCGTGATCAGCACCAACTTTTTGTTGAGCGCGCGCAGTGCGGTTAAAAAGCCTTCTACATGAGGGCGTATTTTAATTTTGTGTTGTATTTCTCGCTTTAACTGGGTCATGTCCAGTTGCAGGGTTTCGGACCAATGGTCTAGGCAATACCAATTCAACGTGCCTTCAATTTTTTGGAAGTAACCCAGCAAGAAATCTCGCGCTTGCTCTACCGTAATTTGCTTCGATCGGGCGTATTCAACCGGTAATAATTCCAGCCAAAAGTAGTTATCAAAGTGCAAATCCAGCAGGGTGCCGTCCATATCCAGCAATACGGTGTCGATTTGTTGCCAATCAATCTGGGGCGATAAGGAGGTAGCCATGGTCGAATCTTTGAGCGCGTGTTGAATGTAGAGCGCCAGTATGCCGATATCCACTCGGTTTATAAAGCCACAGCGACGAACGCAATGCTCGGCCCGCCAATATGCAAGCAGCGGGGATTCTGCCGTTGGGCCTGTGGTAAGCTAGGTTCAACAATTACACAGCTAAGGAGTGTTCATGGACAAGCAACTGTTGGCCAATGTGGTAGAAATTGCTCGCCGGGCGGGAGACGCCATTTTGGAAGTGTACAATCGTGCCGAGGGGTTCGAAGTGGAAGCCAAGGCGGATGACTCGCCAGTTACCGCCGCCGATCTGGCTGCGCACAAAATCTTGGCCCCCGAGTTGGCAGCTCTGTTGCCTGAGGTGCCGGTGCTTTCCGAGGAATCGTCGCTGCCGCCGTTTAGCGAGCGCAGTCAGTGGCAAAAATACTGGATTATCGACCCATTGGACGGCACCAAAGAGTTCATCAAGCGCAATGGTGAGTTCACGGTCAACATCGCACTAATAGAAGATGGAGTACCGGTATTGGGCGTGGTTTATGTGCCGGTGCTTGACATCACCTATACAGGCTTACAGGGTGAAGGCGCCTGGAAAATTGCCAATGGCGAGCAGCAATCCATTACTGTGCGTAGTTTAGCCAGTTTAAAAACTGAGCAATTACCGATTTCTGTGGTGGCCAGTCGCAGCCATGGAGCCGAAGCCGTCGAAGCGATGCTCGGCAAATTGGAGCGCGCTTTCGGTGCGGTGGAAACCAAAAATATGGGCAGCTCTCTCAAGTTGTGTTTGGTGGCGGAAGGGCAAGCCGATTTGTACCCACGCTTGGCGCTGACATCCGAGTGGGATACCGCCGCCGCCCAAGCCGTGGTGGAAGCGGCCGGTGGGCAAGTTTACGACACCGAATTTAATATTTTGCGCTACAACACCAAAGACGACATCTTAAACCCATTCTTTTACGTAGTGGGTGATCCCAGCTACGACTGGCCATCTCTTTTAGCCTCCGAATAAAACCCTTCCCACAGATCTTCATTGGTTTGTTAACGATTTTCGCTTTAAAGTGTTCCGCCGCTCCGAGTAGGTTTTAGTCTGCTGGCGCGGTTGAACTCCCACTTATTGAAAATTTAACAGGTTGCGAAACCCTCAATAATGATCGACTTTTATAAGGCCTTGTTAATTATAAAAGTGTTGTATTTTATAGGGCTTTTTAAACAGGCAGAGTCTTAGTCTTTGTTTAATACGACGTCTATAAAAGTTACCTCCCGCAGTAATACATTGATATGCGTGGTATTCACAAAAGATAAATTAACCAACGGCCGGTTGAATTATTTTCCTTTAATGTCGTTCATTAGGTAATTGCCCAATGAACAAAGCTCGGGCGAGCAGTACTAAAAATTTGGATTAGACTTAGCTAATTGAATATTTCGACGCCGACCTTGAGCCAAAGTGTGAACTGCGTCAGGTGTTATAAATTATTGACAAGTTATATTCATTAAACCTAAAGCGGCACAGTTTTAATTGTGTTTTCAAGGGTATGAAGGCGCTTTAACAATAATGATCAATAGACAGGTGTACTGGGCCGGAATTAAAGCTCAAGTTCTATTCATGTTTTTTAATTAAATCGATCACTTTACAGCTGGCTGTTTTTTCGCCGTAAAGATCAATCGCGAGCCATATCAATCAACTTGAGAACACATCTATGAAAGATTCTATCCTTCCAGCTAGTGTCGATCAGCAGTTATCTGACCAAAAAAAGGCTAAAATTCAGGCTGAAATAACCAATCTACAGCGCCAATTAGAACTTCTCAGTATCGATGCTGATTCCGTAGATTTTAGTATGTTAGAAACTTACAAAGAAATGATTAGCGCACGCCAGCAAATGATTTCGAACCTTCCCGCCAGCTTTTAATTATTATCCTTTTCTTATTAATGCGGCGATCTATTAGGTCGCCGTATTAGTTTTCATCCTATTGTTTTATGATTTCACGCAAAGAAAACAAACTTTCTGGCACGGAACTGTTTCTCCTTCCTTTCTAATCTTTAAAACTGTTTCTTAAACCATTCTTTATTGTGCCGCGTATTTTTTCTTGCTTAAGCATGTAGGGCATTATTCATTCTGAAAAGTGAAAAAGTGAGCACTGGTTCATTCTAAATGGTATAAAAATGCTAACTGATTCCATGAATATCCACGAACTACTGCTAAAGTTAAATTAACCTTTGCTAGACAAAGGCTAGGCAATAATTGGTGCCGTTATGCGGAGCATTCGGGCGCATCAATGTAATTGCTTTTAGTGAAGCTATTGTTCTTGATAAGTGATGTAAATTATAGGTTTGGTAATATAGGTTTGGTAATAAAGGCTTGGCAATAAAGACTTGAGTAAGGCCTTTAAAGTGCCATGGCGCTCTGAGATGTAAACTTTTACATTTCAGGGGTTTAAGCTTTTAAATATTAGTTTTATGTTTTTAAGTATTAAAAGCCAGTGAGCTTTTGGTGCAAGTATGACGCAAATAGATTAACGCAATTAAATAACCGTAATTAAATTAACCCAATTCAGCAATTATACAGAAGCTCTCAAATAGAGTTGCGGCGTTGGTTAATGTCTACCG
>CAYFFE010000020.1:0-39652 GCA_964342265.1 uncultured Cellvibrionaceae bacterium
TGCGAGCAGCGGATTTTTAATTAACCTAGCGCCTCGTTTAACGACTGATGGCACGACACTGATTAATGAAAGCCGTACCGTTGTTGTAAATTCTAATACTAATCTTCGGTTGGCTATCGATGAAAGTCGTGACGCTGTGAGAGCGGGGGAAGTCGTTACTTATACTCTCAAGTATGGTAATTCTGGTTCTAGTGCTATTTCTGATGCCAGTTTACATTTTACTCTACCTGATGAAATGACTTTAATCCGTGCCAGTGAAGGTGCCACAATGGAAGGTCGCTCCCTGGTATGGGACCTGGGGGTTATCGATGGCAATGCAGTGGGGCAGAGAATAGTAAGGCTAAGAGCTTCCGATACATTGGAATCTGGGGCGCTTTTTGAAGCCCAGGCATCGCTTGGAGGAATTGATCAGTCTACTTTGCAATCGGTAGCTCAGGCGTCTGGTTCCACTGCCTATAGTGTAAATGAGCAGCCACTAGCTTTAGCGTTGCAGGTTCAAGACTTGCCTTCTCGATCTGGGCAATCTTTAACCGTTGCTGTAACAGTAGAGAACACTTCCAGCGCACAAGTGTTTGGGGCTTCGGCGCTACTGCGTTTCCCTCGCCTATTAAACAGCTTGTCTGAAAGCTTAATCACAGGTCCGATAAATGATTCCCTGTCTTGCGATGAGCGTTCATTTAGCACAACTTGTGAGTCCGACGAATTTGTTATCTGGAATATCGGTACCTTGAATCCGGGTCAGGTAATCGAAGCGGAATTACCACCTTCGATTGCTGCGAACATTGCAAACGGTGAGCTTACTCGCTTTTTGGTTGAGGTTAGTGAAGATAGCGGAACATTAAATCGAGCTTCCTATACTTTAGTAATTGATGACGCTGATGATTCTGATAATGATGGCCTAGGTGGAGTCTTTGACAACTGTCCCGAGGAGGCTAACGCCAATCAAGCCAATTTCGACTTAGATGCTTTCGGCGATGTTTGTGACAGCGACGACGACAATGATCAACTGCCCGATACTTTCGAAATTACTTTTGGTTTAAATCCGTTCGATGCCGGTGATGCTAATGAAGACCCCGACGGCGACGGGTTTGTCAATCTGGATGAGTTCCTAAATGGCACCGATCCAAATGTGGCCGATTTGCCGCCAGTTGAGCCGCCCCAAGCAGTTGCTGGTTCAGACGTTACCGTAATCGAGGGTGATTTGGTTACGCTTGATGGCAGTGGCAGTATAAACACTACTAGCTTCACTTGGTCGCAGGTCGGTGGTGTGGATGTGGAGTTGGATGAGGCTGCAAGCGCTAGTCCAAGTTTTACCGCACCGGCAGTTAATAGCCAAGTAGAGTTAACGTTTAGTCTGTTGGCAGAAAACGAATCGGAATCCGATAGCGATCAAGTAAATGTTATTGTGCTACCCGATTTGCCGCCTAATGCTAATGCGGGTCCAGATCAGCCTGCGTCAGGCTTGGAAGTTCGACCGGGCGATTTGGTAACACTGAATGGCGCGAGCTCCACGGATACCCGTGGTAATGAGGATACCTCCTCCGATCTTGAGTTTTCGTGGCAACAATCCGGCGGCGATTTGTCTGTAACGTTGGATGACGCCACAGCCGCGCAGTCTGCTTTCAGTGCTCCGAATTTTGGAATTAATGGCGGTACTTTAACCTTTACTCTGACTGTAACGGATATCGATGGTCAAACAGATACCGATACCGTACTCATTCAAGTTACGCCTCTAATACCTCCGGTTGCAAATGCTGGCCCCAATGCGAGCGTGTTGATAGGGACTGAAGTTACTTTAAACGGTGCTAACTCTGCAGATGCTGATGGCATCATTGATAGCTACAACTGGGAACAGATCAGCGGTCCCGATGTGGCGCTAATTAATAGTACTAGTGTCCAGGCTTCTTTCACGGCTCCGGGTGAAGAATCCAGTTTGGAATTCCTTCTCACAGTAATTGATAGCGATGGCTTGGAAAGTAATGACCAGGTTGTCGTAAATGTCGGTGTTGCGCCCGTTGCAGTATGTCGTGCGGGACCAGATGTTAACGTTGATGAGCCTGTTAACTCGCTAGGTAACGATTCAATTACACTTGATGCCAGTGGCTCTACAATTGAGTCAGGCAGTATTGCATCTTATCTGTGGACTCAGATAGATGGACCCGATGTCACGCTGACAAATGCCAATACTGCAACTCCATCCTTTATGCTACCTCAGGTAAACCAGGGTGGGGCATCGTTGGTGTTCCAAGTAACTTGTACTTCTGATCTAGGCACGCAATCAAGCGATACATTAACGGTGAGTGTGAGTGACGTTAACCGTGCACCAATCGCTGATGCCGGTGCCGATCAAACCGTTCTAGAGGGAGAGGTGGTTTCTCTGGATGCAAGTACCTCGAGTGACCCTGATGCAGACGCTATCGAGTACTTGTGGACAATTGTTAGTGGTCCGGCTGTGGCATTGAGCGACCCAATGGTTGCCACACCGAGCTTTACGGCTCCTGAGGTTGGTCCGCAAGGAAGTGCGATTGAATTGGAGGTTACTGTAATGGATAGCGGTACACCTGTTATGAGCAGTACCGATCGTGTGATAGTGAATGTATCCAATGTCAATCAGGCGCCAAGCGCGGTTATTGAGTCAATAGCTCCCGTGGCAGCTCGCTCCACAGTTAGTTTGGATGCTAGCGGGTCTCTTGATGTAGATGGTACCGCTTTGACCTTTAATTGGGTGCAAACAGCTGGAACACAAGTAACCTTGCAAGGTGCGGACACGGCTACACCAAGTTTCCAATTGCCAGATGTTGATGTCGCTGGTGAGGTTCTGACTTTCGAGGTAGTCGTTAGTGATGGTTCTTTGATGAGCAGCGCAGAGATCGATGTGGTAGTAGAGCATGTCGTGGCCGCGCCGCAAACGACAGTTGCTCTTTTGGATGGGTTTAGTCAGACCATTGTCCCTGATGCGGGCGAACAGATTGTTCTTGGATTTGTTGTTACTAGCTCCGAGCTAGGTAATGAGCTGCGATCCATTACTCTGCAAGGTTCTGGAGAGTTGGATGAAGTCACAGATGTCAGCCAAGTCCGCTTGTATTTGGATGGGAATGGTGACGGAGAGGTCGAGCCCGCTGAGTTATTAGAAATGGGCGAATACCAAGCTGACGATGGAGAGTTAACTCTTGTACTGACTAACTCAATTCCTTTGCCGGAAGGATCACTGAGTTTCTTAGTTACCTACGAACTTTAAGGATTGGAGATCAGTAAAATGGATAAAATATTTAAGCTAGTACTAGTAACCTGTTTGATGGCCTTGCTAACGGCGTGTATTGGCGATGATTCTGATGATGATCAGCAAGACTCAGCGCCCCCAGCTCCTGAGCCGGTTGAGTTTTCTGTCGAATTGGTTGACATAAATGTTGTAAGGGTCGCTACGGAGGAATCTGTTGACGTCGATACAGAGCAAGTAGCTAGCGGGGAGCTGGTTCTGCAATAGTTTAGGTTGCTGTTTCCAGCTTGGATTCTTTATGGATGAATTAATCCAAGCTGGGTAACAGAGTATTTACTACATGCTTTTTAAGGTCTTATAAATATAGCTTGCAGTAATGTTAATCTGTCTGAAATGGCTTGAATTAAATTAGGTATATTCAGAGATGTTTTTTTAAAACGGTGGGTTTCCTCACCGTTTTTTTTGTTGGGGTAACGGACGGCTTAACCCCATTTATGCCCAACAATCTTTCGTCGCCGGCGGCGTGGATTCTCGTGTTGTTTTAATGCCCACTGTACATGTTCTTGCACTAATTCAGACGCATAATTTAATCGACTTTTTAATGCGTTAATAACGGGATCTGTGGTTGGAGCATTACCCAGGGCAACGGCAATGTTACGCAGCCAGCCTTCGTAGCCGGTTCTTCTTATGGCCGAGCCTTCGGTGTTTGTTAAAAATTGCTCTTCACTCCATAAAAATAATTCCACTAATTGACTTTGGTCGAGTCCGTGGCGGGGTTGAAAGTCTTGCTCTTGTGTAACGCTCGCCCATTTATTCCAGGGACAGATGGCTTGGCAGTCGTCGCAGCCAAATATGCGGTTGCCCATTACCTCGCGAAATTCCGCCGGGATCGAACCTTTGTGTTCGATGGTTAAATAGGAAATGCAGCGGCGAGCATCCAGTTGGTAGGGCGCAGTAAAGGCGTCGGTAGGGCAGATTTTTAAACAGCTTATGCAATCGCCGCAGTGGTTTTCGGCTTGCTGGGTGTTGATCGGTAATGGCAGGCTGGTAAAAATCTCGCCCAAAAAAAACCAGGAGCCTGCTTGTTTGTTAATAATTAATGTGTGTTTTCCGGTCCAGCCAAGGCCTGCTTTTTCGGCTAACGGTCTTTCCAAAACCGGTGCGCTGTCCACAAAGGCGCGCTGTGTGGGCGTGGCCAAGCCCAACGCTTCGGCTCGGTTTTGCAGTTGCTGTGCGAGCTTGGCCAGGCGTTTACGAATCAGTTTGTGGTAGTCGCGCCCGAGTGTGTAACGAGAAATATAAGCGAGTTCGGGGGATTTTAGGGTTTTGATTTGCTCGGTATTTTCTGGCAAATAGTTGAGGCGTACACAAACAATACGGGCGGTGTTGGGGACTAATAAATCGGGTTGGGTGCGTTTTTCGAAATGCTCAGCGAGCCATTTCATTTCGCCTTGGTAGCCGGCATCGAGCCACGCTTTAAAGCGCGCGCTTTGATCGGATAAATCGCAATCGGCCACGCCCACCTGCTGAAATCCCAGCTCCCGGGCCAGTGATTCCAGCTCTTGGCGCAATTGGCTTAATGGTTGGGCGGGCGGGTCGGAGGCAATTAGCGACATAACAACACATTGGGTCGAACAATTGCCTCCATCTTAGCATTGATCGGCGGGAATTTACTTTTCTGCGAGGAAAGTAAAAATACCGCGGCCGGGTAGGCGATCCAGTGCTTTGTTAATGGATGGACGCTCAGCCATGGTTTCGTACCAGCGGCTGATATTTTGGTAGCCGGTGAGATCCAGGCTGGTGAAGCTTTGGATTTGGCACAATGCGAAGGCTACGGTGTCGGCAATGGATATATCGTTACCGGCAAAGTAGGTGTTTTTAGCCAGTTGCTGCTCAATAAGTGGCAACTGTTGTCCTAGATTGGTGTGGGCTTCCTGGGTTTTGGTGGGATCGGGATCTTGGCCCAGGTAGTTTGGTTTTACACCTTCTTCCCAGGCGTAAAACATCATCCAGCGGCTGACTTGATAACCCATATAGTCGATCCACTGATTCACTTCGGCGCGCTGCTCGGGGGTGTCACCGTAGAGCTTGTTGTCGTTTAATTCTGCAATTAGGCGACATAAGTTATTGCTTTCAAAATAAAATTTGCCGTTGTGCTCCAAAACTGGAACTTTTCCTGCTGGGTGGCGTTCAAGGTGTTCTGGGGTTTTGTGCTCCAGTTTAGTGGCGTCCAGTATTTCCAGTTCATACTCCTGACCCAATTCCTCGGCGGTGTAGAGAATTTTGGTCAAGTTAAAGGTTGGGAAGCTATAGATCTTCATGGGATCTCCGAGAATTATCGTTGTGGTTGCAAAACGCAAGCAAACAGTACGAGCTATACTTCCAAAATGCAAGTAAGTATATTGGCAAGCGATGATAGAAATTGACAAAAAACGTTCCAAGTGCGCGCTGGCGAATGGTCTAGAGATTCTGGGCGATCGCTGGTCGCTGTTGATTATCCGGGATTTGATGTTTACCAATCGCCGGGAGTTTTCTCATTTCCTTAATTCTGGCGAAGGTATTTCTACCAATATTTTGTCCGATCGATTGGAGCGCCTGCAAAACGCGGGCGTTATTAGCAAAAAACCGCATCCCAGCCACGGTAAAAAATTCATTTACGATCTCACCGAGCTGGGTGTGGCGCTCGCCCCCACCATTGTCGAACTCAATTTATGGGCCTGTTCCGCCATTGATGGCACTCGTGTGCCGCGCCGGGCGTTGGATATGATGCGTAATCATCGAGAAAAATTGCTCGAAATGATTGCCCAACGTCAGCCCCTCTATGAGCTGGATCTCAGCTAGGCTCTGGTATAATTTCTCGGTTTTTAACCATCAGGCCTTGTAATGACCGCACAATCGCTACCCAAAAATCTCTACTCCGCCGCCCAAGTACGGGCGATGGATCACTCCGCCATTAACGAACACGGTATACCCGGCGCACAATTAATGAAGCGTGCCGGGCGCGTTTGTTTTGAGGCGCTGCTGCAACAATTTCCCAATCCGCAAGCCCTTACCGTTTTTTGTGGCGGTGGCAATAACGGTGGCGACGGTTACGTTATCGCCGCACTAGCCCAGCAGGCCAATATTCCGGTGCGAGTGGTGTATCTGGTGAGTCCCGATACGCTCACCGGCGACGCCCAGCGTGCGTTTGCCTATGCCCAACAAGAAGGCGTGGTCTGTGAGGCCTGGCACACTGACCTGTCGTTGAATGAGGGCATTGTTGTCGATGCTTTACTCGGCACGGGGCTTTCTGGTGCTGTGCGCGGCGATTACGTCGAAGTCATTAATCGCATCAACGATGCGGGCTTGCCGGTGTTGGCGGTGGATATTCCCAGCGGTCTGCACGCCGATACCGGGGCCGTGCTGGGCGCAGCGGTTTGCGCGTCGCTTACGTGTACCTTTATTGGCCTTAAAGCAGGGCTTGTCACTGGCGAAGGGCCGTCGGTGGTCGGGGATTTGATCTATCACGATCTCGAGGTGCCGGCTCAAGTTTTGGGAGCTGCCGCCACGGCTGAGCGATTGTGTTTGGAGGACTTGTTAGCGCAATTACCCGAACGACGCCAGAGCGCGCACAAGGGGAGTTTTGGTCACGCGTTAATTATCGGCGGTGATGTGGGCTACGGCGGTGCGGCAATTATGGCCAGCCAAGCCTGCGCTCGCATGGGTGCGGGTTTAACCAGCTTGGCGACTCAGCCCGACAACACCGTGGCTTGCAACGTAAGCCAGCCAGAGATTATGGCCGCGCCCATTCGCACCGGCGTAGAGGTCAATCCGTTGCTAGATAAAGCCACTGTTGTTGCGGTGGGGCCGGGGCTTGGTGTGCAGCCGTGGGCCGAGCAATTGTTTTTTATGGCAGTTCAATCGCAAAAAACGCTGGTGATCGACGCCGATGCGCTCAATTTATTGGCCAAAAATTTAGGCCGTGAGATTTTAATTCAAGACCGCACGCGCACCCGCGTTTTAACGCCGCATCCGGGTGAAGCCGGACGGCTATTAAATTGTACCAGTGGCGAAATACAGGCCGATCGATTTAATGCCGCCAAACAATTAGCGGAAAAATACCAAGCAATTGTGGTGTTAAAAGGCTCGGGTACGGTAATCGCCACACCAAGCGGTGAATTATTTGTTTGCGATTTAGGCAATCCCGGCATGGCCAGTGGCGGGATGGGCGATGTGCTCACGGGAATGATTGCCGGATTACTCGTACAAAATATTGAACCGCTCTTGGCCGTTAAGCTCGCCGTGTGCCTGCACGGGCAGGCCGCAGACGATATGGCCATTAATTTTGGTCAGCGTGGATTGTTGGCCACCGATTTAATTGATCAAGCGCGAGCGTTATTGAATGGATTCTGAGGCGCACGAGCACGATCAGCGGCAAGTATTTTTATCGGATAGCCAAGCCACTGAGGCACTTGGTGCGGCGCTGGCGGATGCCATTAGCGTCGAGGCCAATCGCCCGCTGGTGATATTTTTGCAAGGCGATCTCGGTGCGGGCAAAACAACGTTTTCGCGGGGATTTATTCACAGCCTCGGTCATACAGGTGCGGTTAAGAGTCCCACTTATACACTGGTCGAACCCTACGAAAATACGCACGTGCCGATTTTTCATTTTGATCTGTATCGCCTGGCCGACCCCGAAGAGTTGGAATTTATTGGAATTCGTGATTATTTTCAGAAAAGATGTATTCTTTTAGTGGAATGGCCTGTAAAAGGGCAGGGTTATTTGCCCCAGGCCGATCTAGGCGTTAGTGTAAGCGTCGTTAAAAAAAATGCACACGTAGGGCGAGAAGCGAGAATAACCGCGCATTCCGTCGAGGGGCGAGCGGTACTAGCGTCACTGCAATTCGATTAATACCATCGAGTTGTCGAATTGATTCCGAAATGTGCCCGGCTGTGGGCAAATAAAAAAACGGTTCACACATGTTTCAAAATCGCAAAGCAGCCATCGAGCAATGGATAAAAACCGTGTGTTGGGGATTTTTTGCCCTATCGCTGGTGGCTGCCGGTTATGCTTCGGCCGCCGCCCAAATTGAAGGCGTGCGTCTTTGGCGAGCACCGGATAACACGCGTTTAGTACTCGATTTAAGCGAGCCGGTGGAGCATCGATTATTTACCTTAGCCTCACCGCAGCGCATTGTTATCGACATCGAAAACGCCTCGTTGGCTGCCAGTACTTCCCATTTAGCGCTCAACAATACCCCCATTAGCGATATTCGCACCGCCCGGCGCAACCAAAGTGATTTGCGCGTGGTGTTGGATATCAGCGAGTCGGTGCGCCCGCGCAGTTTTGCTTTGCGCAAGCAAGGTGGAAAATCCGATCGCTTAGTCATCGATTTATACGATAAACAAAAAGAGACCGTAAAAACCGAACAGAGCCTGGCACAAACTGGCGATGGCCTGCGCGATATTTTAATTGTGGTGGACGCCGGCCACGGTGGCGAAGATCCCGGAGCCATTGGGCCGCGCAATTTGTACGAAAAAGACGTGGTGTTGGCGATTAGTAAAGAGTTGGCTGCGCTTATTAACCGGGAGTCGGGTTTTAAGGCGGTGCTGTCTCGTACCGGCGACTATTACATTCCGCTGCGCAAACGCCGAGATTTTGCCCGAGAGAATCGTGCGGATTTATTTATTTCTGTACACGCCGATGCCTTTCACAAAACGCAAGCCAATGGGGCTTCGGTGTTTGCTTTGTCGCATCGTGGTGCCACATCCGAGACCGCGCGCTTTTTAGCACAGCAGGAAAACGAAGCGGATTTAATCGGCGGCGTGGTCGACGTAAAATTAGAGGATAAAAGCCCCGACGTACAAACCGTGCTGGTGGATTTATTTATGAAAGCCACGCTAAATTCCAGCTTGGATGTGGGTACGCAGGTGTTAAACAGTATGGGGCAGGTTACCCGTTTGCATAAACGAAGCGTCGAGCAGGCGGGTTTCGCGGTTTTAAAATCCCCCGATGTGCCGTCTATTTTGGTCGAAACCGGTTTTATTTCTAATCCTACCGAAGCGAGACGCTTGGCCTCCAGCCGCTATCGGCAAAAATTGGCTCGCCAGATTTTTTCTGGGGTTAAAGCCTATTTTTACGATGCGCCACCGGTTGGTACTTACGTGGCCTGGCAACAAAAAGGCGGTGGCGAGCGCGAGTATGTGATCGGCTCGGGCGATACCCTCTCGGCCATTGCCAAAAAACACAACACCAGTGTTTCGGCAATTCGCCAACACAACGATTTAAAAAGTGACACCATCCGTGTGGGCCAACGCATTAAAATTCCTGCTTCATGAATAAAATCCGACTGCTGTCGCCGCGCCTCGCCAACCAAATTGCCGCAGGTGAGGTCGTAGAACGTCCCGCCTCGGTTATTAAAGAACTGGTTGAAAACAGCCTGGATGCCGGCGCTAAAAACTTACAAATCGAAATCGCGCAAGGCGGCGTTAAGCTTATTCGCGTGCGCGACGACGGCTGTGGCATCGATAAGGACGATTTAACCTTGGCGTTAAGTCGCCACGCCACCAGCAAAATTTATCACCTCGACGATCTCGAGGCGGTGGCCAGTCTCGGATTTCGCGGTGAGGCGCTGGCCTCGATCAGTTCTGTGTCGCGTTTGCGTTTAACCACCAACACCGGTGGTGATATGGCTTGGCAGGCGCAAGCCGAAGGCCGGGAAATGGAAGCGGAAATTACACCGGCGGCTCATCCCAAAGGCACCACCATTGAAGCGCGCGATTTGTTTTTCAACACGCCGGCGCGGCGCAAATTTTTGCGCACCGAGCGCACCGAATACAACCGCATCGAAGAGGTTATAAAACGCCAGGCATTGGCTCGCTTTGATGTGGGCTTTCATTTGCGGCACAACAATCGGTTAGTGCACAGTTGGCAGGCGGGCCAAACTCAAGCCGAAAAAGAACGGCGCGTGGCGCAAATTTGCGGACCGGAATTTATGACTCACGCGTTGGCCATCGATTTGGAGCGTGTGGGCTTGCGACTATGGGGCTGGGTGGCGCTGCCGGCGTTTTCGCGCAGCCAGGCCGATTTGCAATATTTTTACGTTAACGGTCGGCCCATTCGCGATAAATTGGTGTCTCACGCCGTGCGTCAGGCTTTTCAGGATGTGTTGCACCACGCTCGCCATCCGGCGTTTGTGTTGTACCTAGAATTGGATCCGGCAGCGGTGGATGTGAACGTGCACCCCACCAAACACGAAGTGCGCTTTCGCGATGGGCGCAGCGTGCACGACTTTTTGTATCGCAGTTTGCACCATGCTCTGGCTGACGTTCGCCCCGAAACCGTGGCGCACACCGCCGCCGAGCAATCCACGCAAGAGGCTGTGAGTCCCGAGCAGCGTGGCGAATTTGCCGGTCAGGCCAATATGGATTTGCGCGCGTCCAGCGAGCCGGATGTATCCTTGCAGCCGCAAGTGCCGCCTTCCATTTTTCAGCCGCCAGCTCAACCCAGTGCTGAGTTTAGCCCGCGAACGTCTCAATCCCATGGCGGGGCCCACTACGAGGCCAATGTGCGGGCCAATAAACTGGCCGTGGCCGAACAAATCGAGGCCTACGGCAAATTACAACCCAAACCCGAATTTGCCGCGCCCAATTTACCGGCCAGCGAGCAAGAAATCCCGCCGCTGGGATTTGCCATCGCGCAATTAAAAGGCATTTACATTCTGGCCGAAAACGCCGAAGGCTTGGTGGTGGTGGATATGCACGCGGCCCACGAGCGCATTACGTACGAGCGTTTAAAAACCGCGTTCGATCATCGCGGCGTGCAGGCACAACCCCTGTTGGTGCCGGAATCCATCGCCGTGAGTGAAGGCGAGGCCGATCTGGCCGAGGAGCAGGCCGAGGTGTTCTCACAGTTGGGGTTTGAATTGAGTCGGGCTGGGCCGGAGTCAATTACCGTGCGACAAATTCCGGTGGTGTTGGCCCAGGGCGATGTGGCGAGCCTAGTGCGCGATGTGTTGTCGGATTTAAAAACCTACGGCAGCAGCGATCGAATTCGCGTGCACATTAATCAGATTTTATCCACCATGGCCTGTCATGGCTCGGTGCGCGCCAACCGCAAATTAACTGTGGCCGAAATGAACGCACTGCTGCGCGACATGGAAGCCACTGAGCGCAGCGGGCAGTGCAATCACGGTCGACCCACCTGGGCGGTGCAAAGTTTGGCCGAGCTGGATAAATTGTTTATGCGCGGTCAGTAAGGTGCGTGGCAATAGTGCAGTCGCCTAAACCCCTAGCCATTTTTTTAATGGGACCCACTGCCTCGGGTAAAACCGCGCTGGCCTTCGGCTTGGCGGAACAACTCCCCGTCGAGGTTATCAGTGTCGATTCCGCGTTGGTGTATCGTGGTTTGGATATTGGCAGCGCCAAGCCCACGGCTGAAGAGCAAGCGCGAGTGCCCCATCGATTGCTCGATTTACGCGATCCCTCCGAAACCTACAACGCCGCTGATTTTTGTCGCGATGCCCGCCAAGCCATGGTGGAAATTACTGAACAGGGCAAGGTGCCTTTGTTGGTGGGCGGGACCATGATGTATTTTCGTGCACTGTTGGATGGGCTCAACGATTTGCCCACGTCCGACCCCGCCATTCGCGCGCAAATCGAGCAAAAAGCCGCGCAAGAAGGTTGGCCTGCGGTGCATCAGTGGTTGCAACAAGTGGATGCGGCCTCGGCGGCTGTTATCCATCCCAATCATTCTCAGCGTTTGTGCCGGGCTCTGGAAGTATTTTTGCAAACTGGCCAGGCCATGAGCGAATTGCAAAAACACAACAAGCAAGCGGGCATTACAGAAAGCTATCAAATTGCCCAGTTGGCCATCGCCCCGCGCGAGCGAAAAACCTTGCACGAGCGTATCGCGCGGCGCTTTCAAACAATGCTCGATGCCGGTGTTCTAGAGGAAGTGCAGGGACTTTATGAGCGCGGCGATTTAAATCCGCAGTTACCCGCCCTGCGCGCGGTGGGCTATCGCCAGCTCTGGAACTATTGCGCGGGTGAATGCTCACTAGAAGAGGCCACCGACAAGGCCATCGCCGCAACTCGGCAGTTAGCCAAGCGCCAATTAACCTGGCTGCGCGGTTGGCAAGAGCCGCTATACTGGATTTATACCGAGTCTGAGGCGGGCATTAGCTTGACAAATCAACAAATAATTGGCCAAGCATTGATGCATCTTAATAAATACAACGTATAATGGGGAGTCGGTATCTTTATCAATTTGTCGTTTATACGCTTGTAATCACCTCTACGGGGGCTGAAGTCGGCAGCTTCAGCATTTGAGTTTGATTACGTTTTCTTATTGTTATTTTTTTGGAGAATAATTATGTCAAAAGGGCATAGCCTACAAGACCCTTACCTGAACGTTTTGCGCAAAGAACGTATTCCTGTATCCATTTATTTAGTGAATGGTATAAAGTTGCAGGGTCAAGTCGAATCGTTCGACCAATTTGTGGTGTTGTTAAAAAATACCGTCAGTCAAATGGTCTACAAACACGCCATCTCCACCATTGTACCTTCCCGTCCGGTGCGTGTTCCTATGTTGAATCCCGCCACTGGTGAAGAAACAACAGAAGAAAGCTAGTGATCGATGAAGCCGCTCCGGCCTAGTCGGTCGGTTTCGAGATTGTTAGAGAGGTTACTAACCTATTGTTTTTTGAACGCCCAAAATCCGGTGAGCTGGCCATACTGGTTCACCTGCAGTTTCAACAACTGTCGGAACCCGACGATTCCCGCGAATTCGAAGAGCTGGCTCTGGCTGCCGGCGCCGATCCTATTACTTTGGTGACCGGTCAGCGCGATCAACCCGACCCGAAATTTTTTCTCGGTTCGGGAAAAGTCGACGAGCTCAAGCAACTGGTGGAGGCCCACCAGGTTCAGTTGGTGATTTTTAATCACAGCTTATCGCCCAGCCAGGAGCGCAACCTGGAAAAAGCGCTCGAGTGTCGCGTGCTGGATCGTACTGGTTTAATACTCGATATTTTTGCTCAACGCGCGCGCACCCACGAAGGTAAATTGCAAGTGGAGCTGGCGCAGTTGCAGCATATGTCCACGCGTTTAGTACGCGGCTGGACACACTTGGAGCGGCAAAAAGGCGGCATCGGCTTGCGCGGGCCGGGGGAAACCCAGTTGGAAACTGACCGGCGATTACTGCGCGGGCGCATTAAATCGATCAGTGCGCGCTTGGATAAAGTCCGCAAAACCCGCGAGCACGGTCGTCGCGCTCGCACGCGCAACTCTCTGCCCACCGTATCCTTGGTGGGTTACACCAACGCCGGTAAATCCACACTGTTTAACCGTGTGGCCGAAGCTCACGTGTTGGTGAAAGATCAATTATTTGCCACGCTCGATCCCACCATGCGCCGCATAGAGTTGGCCGATGTGGGTGCCTGCGTGCTCGCCGATACCGTGGGCTTTATCAGCCATTTGCCGCACAAACTGGTGGAGGCCTTTCGCGCCACGCTGGAAGAGGCGGCCAACGCCGATTTACTGCTGCATGTAGTCGACAGCGCCGATCCCGAGCGCGATCGCAATATCGAAGAAGTGAATAAGGTGCTGATTGAAATCGGTGCTGAAAAACTGACGTGTTTAATGGTCTACAACAAAATCGATCTGCACGAATACGCCGAGCCGCGTATCGATCGCGACGATCAGGGCAAACCCAGAGCGGTTTGGTTATCGGCCGCCACCGGCGAAGGCGTGGGGTTATTGCGTGAGGCGCTGTCGGAATTGCTGGCCGTGGATGTGGTGGACGGCACTTTATTGCTCGATGCCAATCAGGCGGGGCTTCGCGCCAAGTTCTATCAACAGCATGCCGTAGTCAGCGAGCAATATCTCGACGATGGCGGCTGTCAGGTACATTTACGCATCCCCAAGTCGGATTTATTGCGTATTCTAAGTCACAGTAACTATCCAATATCCGAGCTGCGTTGGGCGAACCAACGGCAATTGGGGTAGTCAACTGGCAACCTATTTGAAAAGCCAATCGAGAAAAGGTTAACCCACAACAGCGCCCTTGTTAGAATGCGCGCTGCGTAATATTAGTTGAGGGTTGCAAATCGATAATTAAAACAATCGACCGGCAACGGCGCTCGTAAACAGACGGAGAAATTATATGGCCTGGAATGACCCGGGTGGCAATAAGCAAGACCCATGGGGTGGTGGTGGCAAGCGTGGCGGTGATGGACCGCCAGATTTGGATGAAGCGCTGAAATCACTGCAAGAAAAACTCAATAAAATGTTTGGAGGCAAAGGCGGCTCCGGCGGCAGCGGTGGCGGTTTTGGTCTCAACAAGATTCCAGTTTGGCTTTTGGTCGCTGTTTTGGCGGGCGTTTACTTTTTCGCTGGCTGGTATCAGGTTAACGAACAGGAGCGCGCGGTAATTTTGCGCTTTGGTGTATTTAATGGCACAAAAGGCTCTGGTTTGCAGTGGAATCCTCCGCTAATCGACCAGGTAATTAAAGAAAATGTGACCCGTAAGCGTTTGCACACTACACAGGGTTACATGCTCACCGAAGATCTTAATATCGTGAATATTGAGCTATCGGTGCAGTACGTTATTAACGATGCGCGCAACTTTATACTCAATGTGCGCGATCCTGAGGAAAGCCTTGTGCAGGCTACCGAGTCGGCCTTGCGTCATGTGGTTGGTTCCAGCGTGATGCATGAGGTGTTAACCGAAGGTCGTGAGGCCATCGCAATCGATGTGCAAACGCGTTTGCAGCAGTACCTCGACAGCTATGACACCGGTATTTTCGTGGACAAAGTCAACGTTGAAGATTCTGCACCGCCGAGAGAAGTCCAAGCGGCGTTTGACGACGTAAACCGCGCCCGAGAAGACGAAGAGCGCGAGAAAAACAAAGCGCAAACCTACGCCAACGGCATTATCCCCGAGGCCCGTGGTAAAGCTCAGCGCGCCATCGAAGAAGCCAACGCCTACCGCGAACAGGTTGTCGCCAAAGCTGATGGTGAGGCCCAACGCTTTGAGCGTTTACTGGCGGAGTACCAAAAAGCGCCCGAGGTAACTCGCGAGCGTTTGTATCTAGATGCATTGCAAGATGTGATGTCCAGCAGCTCCAAAATTTTGGTCGACGTAGAAGGCGGCAACAACATGATGTATTTGCCGCTGGATAAAATTATGGAACGCAAGCAGGCCGGTGGTATCTCCGATTTGCGTGACCTGTCGCCAAAAGTCATTGAGCAGTTAGTCGATCGCACAACCGAAGAGGTTCGCCGCGAAGTGATCAAAACTCGTTCAACAAGGAGTTCTCGCTAATGGGCACTAGAAGCATTTTGATCTTGATCGTAGCGCTGGTTGTTCTGGTGGTTGGTTACAACAGCGTTTACATCGTTAAAGAAACCGAGCGTGCCGTGTTGCTAACCTTCGGTAAGCTCGACACCGCCAACATCGATCCGGGGCTGGATTTTAAATGGCCATTGGTTCAGGAAGTGCGCAAGTTTGATGCTCGAGTATTGACCTTCGATGCTCAGCCAGAGCGCTTTTTAACGGTGGAAAAGAAAGGCATGATCGTCGACTCCTACGCCAAGTGGCGTGTGCGCGATGTGAACACTTACTACACGTCCACCAACGGTGAGGAAACTCGCGCCGAGCGTCTGTTGGCGCAACGCATCAACGAAGGGTTGCGCAACCAATTTGCCCAGCGCAGTTTGTTGGAGGTGGTCTCCGGTGAGCGCGATGAGCTGATGGTGGATTTGATTACCTCACTCAACGAGTTTACCAACACCAGTTTGGGTATTGAGGTGGTTGATGTGCGTGTTAAGCGCATCGAATTACCGGAAGACGTCAGTGAATCGGTGTTCTCACGGATGTCGTCCGAGCGAGAGCGAGAAGCCCAGGAGCATCGCGCGAAAGGTAAAGAACAGGCGGAAGTCATCCGCGCCGATGCCGATCGCCAGCAGTTGGTTATTGAGGCTGAAGCCTACCGCGATGCCGAGCTGATTCGCGGTGAGGGTGATGCGAAAGCCACGGCCATTTACGCTCAGGCTTACAACAAAGATCCGGAGTTCTACAGCTTTCTGCGCAGTTTAAATGCCTACAAGCAAACGTTCTCCGGCGCCGGCGATTTATTGCTGGTCGATCCCGAAAGCGATTTCTTTCGCTACTTGAAAGACGCTAAAGGTCAGCGCTAGTAAAAGCCAAAGGTCCTGAGCCAAGGGCTAAACATTCGCCACTGACTCGTGGTAAAATTACAGAAACCGGGCCCGGCCCGGTTTTTTTGTGTCCGACAGGCCCAAGAGCACGCATGGTTGGATAGCGCCCAGGATAGCCCAACGCCGGTTAGGATGGATTTTCATGTCTCACACCCTGCTGCAAGCACTCTGTTTGGTGATGGTGCTGGAGGGGATTTTGCCCTTTTTATACCCGCGCCTGTGGCGAAGCCTGGTTGCGCGCGCGGCTATGAGTGCCGATCAGCAGTTGCGGGTAATGGGATTTATCAGCATGTTGGTGGGTGTGGTCTGTCTGTACCTGTTAAATCGGGGATGATGGTTTCCCGAGCCCAAGAATTTAAGAGATCTGGTCTATGAGTTACGCCGATCGCTGGCTGTTGCCGGAAGGCGTGGAAGAAATTCTTCCCGAGTCAGCACACAACATAGAAGCCCTGCGTCGCCAGCTTCTGGACCTTTACCAGCGTTGGGGATACGACCTGGTTATTCCGCCAATGATCGAATTTACCGATTCGCTGTTGATTGGTCTCGGTCAGGATATCGATCTGCAGACGTTTCGCATTACCGATCAAATGAGTGGTCGAATGATGGGCATTCGTGCCGATATTACGCCACAGATTGCCCGAATGGATGCCCACAGTTGCGTTCGCGAAGGCAACAGCCGTTTTTGTTACGCCGGTCACGTGCTGCATACGCGACCCAAATCGCCGTTGGCCACGCGCTCGCCGGTGCAAGCCGGGGTAGAGCTGTTTGGTGAAAGCTCACAAAACGCCGATACTGAAGTTATTTCCCTGTTATTGGAATCCCTGCACACCATCGGCATGCCCGACCTGAACATCGACTTAGGTCATGTGGCGATTTATCGATCGCTAGCCGCTGCCGCGGGCTTCAGTAAGGAGCAGGAGCAGGCGTTTTTCGACCTGTTGCAAAAAAAATCCAGCACCGACATTAATGATTGGATAGAAGCCAATTTAAGCGATGCGACTTATCGCCGCTGGTTTGCCGGTTTGCCGGAACTGGCTGGCGATGTATCCACTCTGGCGCGGGCCAGAGAAGTCTTGGCGGGTGCTCCCGACAGCGTATTCGAGGCTATCGATGCCATGGCCGCCATTGCCGAAATCATTAACCAGCGCTGGCCGCAGGTGAATTTGTACTACGATCTGAGCGAAGTGCGCGGCTACCACTACCACACAGGTATTGTCTTTGCAGCGTTTGCCGCTGGCATGGGTGATTCCATTGCTCGCGGTGGTCGCTACGATAACATCGGTAAGGTGTTTGGCCGCGCCCGGCCTGCCATTGGCTTTACCGTGGATATTTCGGCGGTTAATCGATTGCTCAACGGGTCGGCGGTCGAGTCTCTGGCGGCGGTGTTTGTGCCTTATTCCAGTGATCAAAAACAATGGCAGGTTGTGCAAGATCTTCGCCGCTCGGGTCGTCGAGTGGTGTGTGCATTGAATCCAGACGATACTCCTCCAAGCGATTGCCGGGAGCAATTGGTCGTCGACGGCGACCAGGTACAGTTACTGCCCATTAATGAGCCGTAGCCAGCCACCAAGCGAAACCAAAGACAGCGCGATCTGCTTTAGTCGCGTTCCCACCGATATGACGGTATTGAAAGAGAGTTAAATTTTAAGCCATGGGTAAAAACGTAGTAATTCTGGGCACCCAGTGGGGTGACGAGGGCAAAGGTAAAATCGTCGATCTACTCACCGAGCAGGTGGCGTTGGTGGCGCGATTTCAGGGCGGACACAATGCGGGTCACACGCTGGTCATCGACGGCGAAACCACTGTGCTGCATCTTATTCCCTCGGGTATTTTGCGCCCCGACGTTCAATGTCTGATCGGCAACGGCGTGGTGCTCTCACCCGAAGCGCTGCTTGAGGAAATCAAAGAACTGGAAGCCAGTAGCGTGCCCGTGCGTGAGCGATTGCGCTTATCGCCGGCCTGCCCATTGATTTTGCCCTACCACGTGGCGCTCGACCAAGCTCGAGAAGCCGCCAAAGGCGATGCCAAAATCGGCACCACCGGACGCGGTATTGGCCCGGCCTACGAAGACAAAGTGGCCCGTCGCGGTTTGCGCTTGGGCGACATGCTCGATTTCGACAGCTTTGCTGAAAAGCTGCAAGAAGTGATGCGCTATCACAACTTTGTGCTGGAGAATTTCCTCAATGCAACGCCCGTGGATTATCAGCAAACGCTTGATCGCTGCCGAGAATGGGCCGAGCAACTGTTGCCCTTAATTGCCGATGTTACCGATATTTTGCACACTGCTCGGGAAAACGGCGAAGACATCTTATTCGAAGGCGCGCAGGGCTCTCTACTCGATATCGATCACGGCACCTACCCCTTTGTTACCTCATCCAACACCACCGCCGGCGCCACTGCCACGGGCTCCGGATTTGGTCCGCTTTACTTGGATTACGTATTGGGCATTACCAAGGCTTACACCACACGCGTGGGCTCCGGGCCGTTTCCCACTGAGCTAGACGACGACATTGGTCGTCATTTGGGCGAGAAGGGCCACGAATTCGGTGCGACTACGGGTCGAAAGCGCCGCACCGGCTGGTTTGATGCGGTAGCGGTTAAGTACGCCATTCGTGTTAATTCCGTGTCTGGTATTTGTCTGACCAAGCTGGATGTCTTGGATGGTTTAAAAGAAGTGAAAATTTGCGTGGCCTACCAAGACGCCGACGGCAAACCCATGCCCATTCCCGCTGATTCCGATGGTTGGGCGAAAATTCAGCCGGTCTACGAAACCTTACCAGGTTGGCAAGAGAGCACGGTGGGAGCGAAATCTCTAGAGCAATTGCCGCAGGCCGCCAAAGATTATATTTCCCGATTGGAAGTGCTAACTGGCGCACCGGTGGATATTATCTCCACGGGCCCGGATCGTTTAGAAACCATCACCTTGCGGCATCCGTTTAGTGGTTAATGTATTCATTATACTTATGCGGCCAGACTAAAAAACGTAATATCGTCATTGAAAAAGGGTTCAGGCAAATATTGAGGCTTCGGAGAAGCTAGCTGCCCAGTAATTAAAATTTGCCAAAAATAGTAAAAAATAAGGAATTGGGGATGTTAAAGAAAGTATTTTTTTCAGTCTTAGTAATTTTTCTCGCGGGGTGTGCTACTACCAATGTAGAGTCCACACTGCATATCGCAGAAGATTACAATGGTATCGACCACGATAAACGAATATTTCTTTTGCCTGCTACAACCAGTCATCAACTTTCGATAAGCATTGGAGACTTGGAGCAGGAATCTCAGCAAATTGTTCACCTTATTAGTGAGGAGCTTGTTGCCAAAGGCTGGCAGGTTGCAACCATGTCGGATAGCAACTTTCGTGAGCTATGGAGTACCGTTACAGCGCAAGTCGGCGGAATTTATTCTTCTGAAACGGGAAGAATCGATTCCGATAAATACGCGGCAGCGATGTATCAATTGATTACTATTATCAATAAAAATGAAACCTATGCGGCGGTTATTCAGCCCGAGCTCGTGATACGTAACGCTGATCTGACGGGTAAGCACGCAAAGTGGGACGGCGTTTTAGTTAAAACCATCGACAAAGGTGCTAGGGCTCGAGATGTCAGTTGGTCAGGCGGAACGAGAGGTATCTCGCTAAGGGTTTCTGCGTACGATTATTCGCCCAAATGGTTGTTTACGAGTTATGGCGGGTTAGCATTGCCTTGGGCCACGATTATTAGTTTTCAGGACCCAGAACCAGAGGTTAGAGACGATATTTTTTCTGACACTCAAGAGGTAAAAACCGGTATATCTGTGGCACTAAAACCACTAAAAACCAAACAATCCTACCGCGAAGAACAGCAAACCGCGCAGCAATAAATGCCCGGTTAGGTTTTATCGTTACCAGCTAGGCTTTATCGTTACCGGCTAGGTTGTATTGTTAATAGAGCAGATATTGAAACGTATCTGCTCTATTTTTTGCCGATTCATACTCACTGCAAACAAATCACTACCGCACCGTGATAACTCTTCCAAGTAAAGGGAATCACATAAGAGCGTAAATCTTCCGGTAAATGGATATGCGACGGTGCGCCTTCCACGACGATGGGAACCGAAATCATAAATTCTTTGCCAAATTCTCGTCGCGCGTTGCCCGAAATGGTGTTGGCCACCTCGCCAATTAAATCGACAATATTGCTGATACTGGTGTCGTTCTCGCCAATCGAGAGCAATAAGTGCTTCAGTAAAATACCGGGGGCGGTAAAGTATACGCAGCCTTTGCTGGGGCCAGATATACCGATAATACCCGTGTAGTCGCAGGCTTCGGGCTGTTTGTTTTCCGCCAAGTAGGGTGTGCCGACGCTGACTTTTTTCTCGCTGGTATGCGCGAAGTAACCGATTACCGCGTCGATAAAAACCTGTAATTGTGATTCAGTCATTTAAATGCTCCGTTAATTCTTCCAGCGCTTCACTCAATTGCTCTTCGGTAAACGGTTTTAATAAAAAGCCGCGTGCGCCTTTCTCCAGAGCTTCGATACCTGTTGCTTTATCCGATAACGCAGAAACCACCAGGATTAAAACCTCCGGGTCGGCGGCTACCAGCATTTCAATGCACTGGATACCGTCCATTTCAGGCATGGTTAAATCCATGGTAATTACATCTGGCTTGTAAGTTTGAAAATTATGTAGGGCTTCCACGCCGTTTTTTGCGGTGGCCACCAGCTCAAAGGCGCCGGCGTTATGGCAACGGCTGATTTTACTGCGGATGATGTTGGAGTCATCGACAATCATTAGTTTTTTCATAAACCGTTAAGCCGCCTTAACCGCGGAGTCGACCGCGTTAGGAATGGTCAATACAAAGCGAGTACCCTGTTGTGGCCGAGTGCTTACGCTCAGCTTGCCGCCCAACGCACGCAACTGTTGTACAACGGCTTGCATGCCCATGCCTCTGCCGGCGTGTTCGTTGGTAATTTCGCTGGTAGAAAAGCCTTCATGAAATACAATCGACAACAGTTGTTTTTTATTGGCAAGATCGGCATCGGCCGGCTGCAAAAAACCTTTAGCCACTGCCTGCAAGCGGACTTTATCAAAATCAATGCCGCGCCCGTCGTCGGAAAAGGTCAGTTGGTAGCTGTTATCTGCGCGCCGGGCGACGCTGATATAAATTCGGGCACATTCTAATTTATGATTTTTTATGCGAGTTTCGGTGGGCTCGATGCCATGCACCACCGAGTTGCGTATTAATTGAACCAAAATGCTGTTCAGTGTTTCTGCCATGGGCTTGGGTAGCGTGTGATCGTTGAGGCCGGCGTGAATGATTTCCACACTTTTATTCTGTTGTTCCGCCATATTGGTGGCGAGCTTTTGCAAATGAGACCAATCAAAGTGCGGCGCGTGTGGCGTGTTGTCGGTGGCGGTAATTTCCGAAAAGTGATGAATTAGCTTCGCCATGGATTCAATTTGATTAATGAGTCGATTCAATAACACCGCTAAGCCAAGAAAATCCGAGCCTTTAATGTCTTGCTTGTCGCGTATGGCTTGTATTTCGTCCTCAAAGCGATGGGCTAGAGCGACAAGTTGATCTAGCTCTAAAGCCGATGCATCTCCTTTTAGTGTGTGCATTAAGGTAAATACTTTGTTGGCTTTGGCAATCAGTTCGGGGCGATGGGTGCCAGGTGCTTTGAGTTGCAAATTGATTTTTTCCAACGTTTTTTGGGCGTTGTCGATAAAAACATTGAGCAACTCGGGATTGGATTTGGCGATAGAGTAAAGCAGTTCGATTTGTTGGTTGTTTTGGGATTTGGCGTCTTCCAATTGTTTGCTTAGGGTTACCTCGTTGGAAATGTCTTTAACGGTAACCAACACGTGGGAAATTTGCTTGCCCTGCATGGCGCGAGAAAATGCGAATTTTAAATATTTATCTTTGTAGCTCCCATCACTCTGGTAAATATGTACTTCTACGCAGTTTAGCGGGTTTAAATCGCCAATGAGTTTCTCTTTGACGCTGGGTTTAAACAGTAGTTTGATAAAGCTTTGGGCTGTGGTTAAGTCTTTCTCCGAGACCATTTCTTTAATTAAATCTTCAAACGATTGTCCGGCAAAGGCGGATCGGTTAAACAATTGCAGTAGGGAATCCGAATGTTGCTCGCCAATAACTAGGTTTTCGTCCAATAGCAACAAACCTTCATCCACGGTTGTAAGGATTTCTTGTGTTTCCTTGCGCGCACGATCAATTTTTTCATCACTGTCTTTTAGCTGGCGAATAAAGTGAAACATGATGATAAAAAAGTTAATAACGGCCAGTGTAATGCCCACCGTTTGAATCCATCGCAAGCGCGTAGCCTTAGAGCTGGCGATACGTTCTAGCTCGACGGTGAGTGTGTTCATAAGTTTTAGCAAAGCCAAATTATTGGCTTGACCGTAAACAATGGCCTGTTGCAGTTGTTGATTAAATTCGCGTTCATTCCCAGAGTGATAAGTCGTTAGAACCGTATCCACGTGGTTTAAATACGGTTGCCAAATTTGCTTGGCTTGGTTGAGTGCTTGTGTGGCCGTGGCACTGATGGCCGGTTGCAAAGTCACAGGTTCGCCGTTGGCCGATACAGTATCGCCACCGCGATCGAACGCTAACAGCGTTTGGTTGAACAAATCCTTGGTATTTTCTAACTCGGTGAGTGCGCGTTCCAGTTGCTCGGGGGAGTCTTTGGAGACTTCCGTATCGAGTAGCGATTTCATGGTGCGCTGCGACAACATACGCTGACGCCCCGCTAAGTTAACGTCCAACGCATCGTCGGAAATTTCAAAAGAAATATAAAAATTTAACAGTAATACAGAAGCGTCCAATAATAAAAACAGCGCAATCGATACAATAATACCTTTGTATTTACCAAACTGCCCAAACAGTGATGTGCTCATCCTATACCCCTAACCAACACGTCGAGAGTGCTTTTGTGAGCATTAACTGTGCCTAAATTAACGATTCGTTATATTTATGCCCCAGGGCTTATTGTTGGCAAAATATTTTGCCTTTTATTGGTGCTCAGGCGTTGGTGAATGGCTGTTTGCGCTTTTTTCTGAAGCAATAAAGTGGGGTGGAAGTGTTAAGTGCTGATGCCAAAGTGACGGAGTGGATCAATACAGGGCAGACCAAAAGGCAGCGATCAACATTTTAAAACGACTATAAGATAGATAAAGTTTTAAAAGATAAAAGAGGGGATAAGTAGTGGCAGGCGACCAAAACAACTGAACAGAAAATAAAAAACGCGGACTTAACGGCAATTACTGTTAGCGCTTTATTTAGCGCAAACTCATTACCGGCCAATCGTTGTCCTCGGCGTGTTTGCGTAATACATCGTCGGGATCCACGGCAATGGGGTTATCCACTTTCTTTAATAACGGCAAATCGTTAAACGAGTCACTGTAAAAATAGCTGCCGTCTAAATTTCCAGAGTAGTCGTTGAGCCAGTCTTGAAGACGAGTAACTTTGCCGTTTTGAAAACAGGGCGTGCCGACGATGCGGCCGGTAATCTGGCCGTTTTTCCATTCGGGCTCGGTGGCCAGCAGTTGATCAATTTCCAGCCATTGGGCAATGGGCCCAGTCACGAAACGGTTGGTGGCGGTGATAATGAGCAGGTCGTCGCCGGCGTTGCGGTGCTGGGCAATCAGGGCTCGGGCTTTGGGCAGCTCCAGCGGAAAAATTTTATCGGCTAAAAATTCCTGTTGCAGTGCGGTCAATGCTTCTGGCGATTGACCCACCAACGGTGCCAGGGCGAAGCGCGAGTATTCGATAATATCCAGTGTGCCCTGCTGATATTGCTGATAAAAGCGATCGTTGGCTTGGCCAAACGACTCGGCATCTACCCACTTTTTTTCGACTAAATATTCTCCAAAGCTGTGGTCGCTGTCGCCGCCTATAAGGGTGTTGTCCAAATCGAATATTGCCAGGCTCACAGGAATTCCTCAGTCGTTTTAGTGGTGTGCGGTTGACGGTAGCGCGCGAGGCGGCCAGCATACCAGAGCTCTAGGTCGTCGGAAATCTTAATGACCGGCGGTTCGAAAGTATGAAACTTGGCGAACAATGGTTTATATTCACCTTTTGATTATGTTTTGGAGTACGAACCCTTGATTGATGCAGAAGGCTTTCGTCCCAACGTCGGTATTATTCTAATGAATGATATGGGCCGATTATTTTGGGCGCGTCGCATCAATGGCCAGGATGCTTGGCAATTTCCGCAAGGTGGTATTAAAACCAACGAGAGCCCAAAAGAGGCGTTGTTTCGGGAATTGTATGAAGAGGTCGGCCTAACGGATCAGCAGGTGGAGGTCGTTGCCTGCACTCGCGGTTGGCTGCGTTATCGCTTGCCCAAACGGCTGATTCGCCAGGGCAACGTGCCTTTGTGTGTTGGTCAGAAGCAGAAATGGTTTTTGCTGCGCTTGAACGCCGAGGAGTCCGCTATCGATTTGAATCGATTCGATAAAGCGGAATTCGATACCTGGCGTTGGGTCAGCTACTGGTACCCACTGGGAAAAGTGGTGGCCTTTAAACGGGATGTGTATCGGCGTGCGCTAAAGGAACTGTCCAGCCATCATGCCCAACTGGAAGAAGTCTGCGGTCAGTAGTCCATGCTCAGTTCGTTGCGCAATATCGTTCAAGAGGTTAACAGTGCCCGCGACTTAAAAAGTGCGCTGGAGCTGATCGTCTCGCGTGTGCGCGAAACCATGAAAACCCAGGTGTGTTCTATTTATTTGCGCGCGCCCGAAGGCAACTACCGGTTGATGGCCACCCAGGGCTTGCTGCCCGAGGCCGTGGGTAAAGTTACGCTCAACCTCGATGAGGGCTTGGTGGGCTGGGTGGTTACCCGCGCCGAGCCGCTCAACCTCGAAAACGCCGCACAACATCCCCGCTATCGTTATTTCCCTGAAACCGGCGAAGAGCGCTACCAGGCGTTTCTCGGTGCGCCCATCATCCACCACCGCCAAGTGCTGGGCGTGCTGGTGGTGCAGCAGGTAGAAAACCGCCGCTTCGACGAAAGCGAAGAAGCCTTTTTGGTTACAGTCTCGGCGCAATTGGCCGGGGTAATCGCGCACGCCGAGGCCACCGGTAATCTCGAAGCCATCGGCCGGCCGCAAAAAGCTGCGCGCTTTTTGGGTGTCTCTGGCTGCAGTGGTGTAGCCATTGGTACGGGCGTGCTGGTAACACCGCCGGCGGACCTGAGCAGTGTGATTGCCGGTAAGTCTGATGATCCCGAGGCCGAGCAAGCTTTATTCGAGCAATCCCTGGCGCTGGCCCAGGCCGATATTGAGCGCCTGGGCGAGCAACTCAAAGATCGACTGTCGCCGGAAGAGCAAGCGCTGTTTGATGCCTATCTGGCGATTCTGGCCGATGCCACCCTCAATAAAGAAGTCAGCGAACGCATTGCCAATGGCGATACCGCCGCGTACGCCTGGAGTCAGGTGGTGTTGGAACATGTGGCTACGTTCGCCCGAATGGACGATCCCTATTTAAGCGAGCGGGCGTCCGATCTACGTGATTTGGGTCGGCGTGTGCTGGGGCATTTACAGCAGTCGGCGGCGGAGTCGCGCGTTTACCCCAAAAACACCATTCTGGTCGGCGATGAGCTCACCGCCTCCATGCTCGGCGAAGTGCCCGAGGGGCAATTGGCCGGCATGGTTTCGGCTCAGGGCTCAAGCAATTCTCACGTGGCGATTTTGGCTCGGGCTATGAATATTCCCACCATTATGGCGGCGGTGGATTTACCCTATTTGCGGTTGGACCAACGTGAGCTGGTGGTCGATGGTTATCGGGGCGCGGTGATCAGTGATCCCACCGATGAAATTCGCCGCCAGTACGAAGAGATCGCGCGCGAAGAACAGGAGCTGGTGGAAGATCTTGCCGCCATTACCCATTTGCCGTGCGAAACGCTCGACCATCACCGCGTCGCCCTGTGGGTAAATACCGGATTAATGGCCGATGTGATGCGCTCGCTGGAGCGAGGCGCTGAGGGCGTTGGGCTGTATCGAACCGAAGTCCCTTTTTTGCTGCGCGATCGCTTTCCCTCCGAAGAAGAGCAGCGCAAGATCTATCGCGAGCAGTTGCAGGCGTTTCATCCCCATCCGGTCACCATGCGCACCCTGGATGTGGGCGGCGACAAATCCCTGCCGTATTTCCCCATCGAGGAAGCTAACCCATTTTTAGGCTGGCGCGGCATTCGCGTTACGCTTGATCACCCAGAGATCTTTTTGGCGCAAGTGCGCGCCATGTTAAAAGCCAGCGAAGGCTTGGATAACCTGCGTATTATGCTGCCCATGGTCTCAGGTGTGGCCGAGCTGGAAGCTGCCCAGGTGCTTATTTATCGAGCCTTTCACGAACTGCTGGAAGAAAATTTCCGCATCAACTTGCCTCCCATCGGTGTGATGATTGAAGTGCCGGCCACCGTCTATCAGGCTCGTGAGTTGGCCGCGCGAGTGGATTTTTTGTCGGTGGGCAGCAACGATCTCACCCAGTATTTGCTCGCGGTTGATCGCAACAATGCCCGCGTTGCGGGCTTGTACGAGTCGCTGCACCCAGCTGTGTTGCGCGCCTTAATCGAAATCGTTACCCAATCGCACAGTCAGGGTACGCCGGTGGGTATTTGCGGTGAGCTGGCCGGCGATCCGGGGGCCGCCATGTTGCTTATGGCCATGGGATTCGACGTGCTGTCCATGAACGCCACCAACTTGCCCAAAGTAAAAGCGGTGTTGCGCTCTGTTACGTTGGAAGACGCCGAGCAGTTGTTGCGTCAGGTGCGCGACCTACCTGATTCCGCCAGCATTAATTACTGCGTGGACGAAGCCCTGAAAAAAGCCGGCGCCTTTAAAATGCTGCGCTCCAGCAAAGGCGAAAACGTCTCTATTTAAAACCCGCTCGCCATAAATTAGGCCGGTGACCACTGATTTAATGGCGAGCTTTCGATAGAATCATCCCCCCAGTAACACCCGGTCGATCTTGCCCTTGGCAATCGGCCATTGCAGTTTTGAGGATAGATGCGTGCAAAGCGGTAACAGGAAGAGCAGCGTAGTGCTGATTGGTATGCCCGGCGTGGGCAAAAGCACTTTGGGCGTTTTGCTCGCCAAAGAGTTGGGTTTGGAGTTTGTGGATACGGATTTAACCATCCAAACTCGCGAAGGCAAAACTCTCCAGGAAATTATGGACGACGGCGGCCACCTCGCGCTTCGAGAGGTGGAATCGCACGTGTTGCAAGAATTGAACTTTGCCGCCAGTAAAGTGGTTTCTACCGGCGGCAGCGCTGTGTACAGCCCCGAGGGCATGGCCAATCTGGTAGAGCACGGATTTATCGTTTATTTATCGCTCTCGCTCCAAGCTCTGCAGGCGCGTATTCACAACTACGAACAGCGCGGTATTGCCCGTGCACCCGGGCAATCGTTTGAATCGTTGATGGCCGAACGGGTGGATTTGTACCGGCAATACGCCGATGTGGAAATCGATTGCGAGGGCAAAAACCCAGAGCAATGCCTGCAAGCCATTCTCGCTGCTTTGCAGGCGCTGGGGTTTACCAAGTAAACGCCAGGGTTTTGTCCTGATTGACCGCATCGGTGGTGTGATTGCGCTCAAACCAGCGGCCGCGCCCCTGGCGATCCATCAAAACCACGGTGGTGGTGCGCGTACCGTAGTCGGAATAATTGGTGAGCTCTCGGTTGCGCCAAGCGGGAATAAATCGGGAAGACAGGTGCCGTTCCACTTGATCGCCCATGCCCGTTTGCGGCAGTTGTTCGTCTGGTGCAATTTGATGGTCTGTCATTAGGTCGAACAGACGCTCTACGTCCACTTCCTCGCTCTGCATCAATTCGGTAAAAATCTCTTTGCCGCCAGTTACTTTGGGCCAGGGGCTGTCCAGTAGGTGGTTGGACAGACCGTAGATTCCAGCGCCTAACGCCTGGGGTTGATCGTCGCGATTGCTGGCGTAATAGAGCTGGTCCACATCGCCCAATAGCAGGTTGAACCCGGTGTAGGCGTCCATTTCCAATCCGGCCAGATAATCTGCCGGTGCTTGATCGCCTTCGACAAATTCGTTGACCAGCAGGCCCCGGCTTTTAGTGCCCAGAGGTTGCTTGGGATCGCGATAATTGGTCACCGCGGCTAAGCGGCCGTTGCGGTTAACGGCCAGCCAGCTGCCGCCCTGTTCTTGATCACGGCCGCCGAGCAGGTTAAATTGCGGGCCCCAAAAGTGGCCCTCGAGGCTCGGTCTTTGGAAAAATTCGTCGCGGTTGCTCACTAATACCAGTGGCCAGTCGTCGCGCTGTTGATAGGCAAGAAATATTAAACACATAAGTTCACGAATGGTCACAAAAGGCCGTTATTCTATCGCAAATATTTGTTTTCGTTTTACTTTTTAAAAATTAATCGTCGGATTTCAGAAAAATGTGAGCACTGATGTGTGCCTCGGTGGCACCGCCAAAACAGTGAGTTGCCGCATCCGGCGAGCTTGGAGAGACCATGATTGCTTACCCCGAAATAGACCCAGTCGCCATTGCCCTGGGCCCAGTAAAAGTGCATTGGTATGGTTTGATGTACCTCGCCGCCTTTGCTACCGCCTGGGGGATGGCCCTGTATCGCGCCGGCAAAAGCTGGACGCCACTCAACCGTGACCAAGTCGAGGATATGATCGTTTGGGGCGCACTCGGCGTGGTAATTGGCGGTCGTTTAGGTTACGTCTTCTTTTACGATTTCGAGCAATTTTTAGAAGATCCTATCTGGGCGGTAAAAATCTGGACCGGCGGCATGTCGTTTCATGGCGGTACCCTGGGTGTGATGGTGGCCATGTACCTGTATTCGCGCAAAATAAAGATTACTTTCCCCGCGCTGATGGATTTTGTCGCGCCGTTGGTGCCTTTGGGGTTGGGCTTTGGCCGTATCGGTAACTTTATAGGCCAGGAGCTTTGGGGGCGCGAAACCGACGTTTCTTGGGGGATGGTATTTCCCAAAGATCCGGAACAATTGGTGCGCCACCCTTCCCAGCTCTATGAAGCGGGTTTAGAAGGGTTACTGTTATTTATTATTTTATTCGTTTACTCTTCCAAGCCTCGGGCCAGCGGCACAGTGTCGTCGTGCTTTTTGATTGGCTACGGGTGTTTCCGGTTTTTTGTCGAATTCTATCGCGAGCCGGATTCCCACATCGGCTACGACTTGTTTGGTTGGATGACTCGCGGCCAGTGGTTGAGTGCTATTATGGTGATCGGCGGACTAATATTACTGGCGTTCTTTACCTGGAGCGCCAAGCGTGCCGCCAAGAATCACAGCAAGCTGGCCGGCGGCGAAGCCAGTTAGTGTAGAGTTTGTTAATGAAAAGTGAGCAAGCTCCAATAGCAAGCATAAGTCAAACATTATTTAGCAATTGCTAACATAACTTAATAAAGCGGTGAATAAATAATAAATGAAGCAGTATCTTGAGCTCATGCGCAGTGTGCGAGACACCGGTGTTAAAAAATCCGATCGCACTGGCACGGGTACATTGAGTGTTTTTGGTTACCAAATGCGGTTTGATTTGCAGCAGGGTTTTCCGTTGGTAACCACTAAAAAATGCCATCTGCGCTCGATTATTTACGAATTGCTTTGGTTTCTCAGCGGCGATACCAACATCCAATACCTTAAAGACAATAAGGTATCTATCTGGGATGAGTGGGCCACAGACGACGGCAGCTTAGGGCCGGTTTACGGTCACCAATGGCGCTCTTGGCCAACCCCCAGCGGTGGTCAAATCGATCAAATTAGCCAATTACTGCATCAGTTGCGAACCAATCCCGACTCACGACGTTTAATTGTATCGGCGTGGAATCCAGTGGATCTACCGGACGAATCCCTCTCGCCCACCGATAATGTCGTTCAGGGCAAAATGGCCTTGGCACCTTGCCATGCGTTGTTTCAGTTTTACGTGGCTGAGGGCAAATTGTCTTGCCAGTTGTATCAGCGCAGTGCCGACATCTTTTTAGGTGTGCCGTTTAACATCGCCTCTTACGCACTGTTAACCATGATGATCGCTCAAGTGGTTGGCTTAGAATACGGTGAATTTGTGCACACATTGGGCGATGCGCATCTATACTTGAACCATCTTGATCAAGTCGAACAACAATTGAGACGCGACCCACGGCCACTGCCGGAAATGTTACTCAATCCCGATGTTAAAGATTTGTTTGCTTTTACTTACGAAGATTTTACCTTAAAGGGATACGAGCCACACCCGCACATCTCAGCGCCCATCGCTGTGTAATTGGGGTGGTTTGTCGGCAAAAACGGTTTTTCTGTTGTCGTCAATCTGTAAGAGATTAGCAATAGAATTCCTGAAAACGGAAATTGACGCGAATCAAGGGTTGAAAACTGCCCCCAAAACCCTGTACTTTTCGTTTCTCTTATAGGCTTTGTTTTTGTACAGAGCGATAGAAATTAAAAAAGTATTGTGGATTGATCGATATGGATTGATCGAAACAATACGATACAAGCGCTGAAATCAATTACCGAACTCGGGAACTCGTTCGGTCAAATAAATAACGTTAATAGTTAAAAGCTTAAGGATATTCCACAAAAAGTATCTAATACGCAGCACTAGCTACGCGTGAAGTATAGATCGGCATCGCCTGTAAGTGGCCCAATGTGCAGCTTTTTGGGTCACACTGTTACCAAGCTACACAGTTTATTTAACTTCTGGCTTAGTCGTTGAATGTGATCTATGCCTGTTATTAAAATGTGCCCGCGATAGCTGCTGCGACCAAACGTTTATTAATAGACTGTTGATATTTTTAAGCTCTGATGCGTTCTCAGTGGTAGGGATTTTTATGTTTTTTTTGCTAGCACCCAAATTGGGGGATATATGAAGAAGCAGCGAGTGAAAGCTGTGGCAGTCGCCACCATGGTCACCGCGTCTACTTTCTTTGGTGGGAAAGTATTTGCGGATCAAACCTTGAATCAAATTTTCGAGGTCGAAAAATCAAAAGTGAGCGCGGGACTTCAGTCTCAAAGCCGCATCGATAAGTTGCAGGAGCAAACGAATGCATTGTTGCAAGAGTTTAAAACTGTCAACAAGCAAATCGAGGGCTTGCGGGTTTACAACGCTCAGCTTGAGAAGCAAATAGCCAGTCAGCTAGAGGTTATTAACGACCTTGAAGAGTCTATCGATAATGTGACCATTATCGAGCGTCAAATCCAGCCATTGGTTTTGCGCATGCTCGAAGCGCTAACACAGTTCGTCTCTCTCGATATGCCTTTCAAATTGGATACTCGTCAGGAAGAGCTCGAAAAAGTTACCAACAACATGGATAAGGCCAACATCTCTGTGGCCGAGAAATTCCGTCAGGTACTTGAGCTGTACAAAATTGAAGCCGAATACGGTCGTCGCATCGACACTTACGAAGATACTCTAAACCTCGACGGCACTGAGCGTCAGGTGAGCATTCTTCAAGTAGGTCGTGTCGCTTTGCTTTATCAAACAAAAGACACTCAATTCTCAGGCGCCTGGGATAGCCGTCAAAAGCAGTGGGTTCCACTGAGTTCTGGCGAGTACCGCAGCGCTATTCTTAAAGGTATTCGCATTGCTAAGAAGCAAGCGTCTACTGACATCCTAGAATTACCGATCTTGGCTCCGGAGGCAGCACAATGAAATTGACCTTCGCAAAAAAAATAGCTGCCGTAGTTGTAGCGGGTTTTTGTTCCACTGGCGTTTTGGCTCAAGACAAAGCAGCAACTCTTGAAGAACTGCTGCAAATGGTTAAAGACGATAAATTGACTGAAACCAAAGAGCATCGCGAACGCGAATCAGAATTCCGCCGCGAGAAAAATCGCCAGGCGCAATTGCTAGAAGAAGCCAAGCAACTTAAAAAGAACGAAGAAGCACGTTCTTCTCGTTTGGAAGGAAAATACGACGAACAAGAGCTTGCCGTACAAGACAAACGCGGTCAGTTACAAGAGCGCTTGGGTTCGTTAAAAGAGTTGTTCGGTCACTTAACATCCACCGCCGGTGACTTGCGTACCAACATCAATGGTTCAATTGTGAGCGCTCAGTACCCAGGACGCGCCGATTTCTTGAACGAATTGATCGACAAAATGAATAGCAACACCAAGTTACCAAAGATCGAAGAAATTGAGCGTCTTTGGTACGAGTTGCAGCGCGAAACCATCGAAGGCGGCAAGGTTGTTAAATTCCCAGCCACAGTAATTACCCCAGAAGGCGAGCAGCTAACTCAGGATGTGGTGCGTGTGGGTACCTATAACTTGTTATCGAACGGTAAATACCTAACCTTCAGCGAAGGCAGTATTGCTGAGTTGACTCGTCAGCCTTCTGGTAAATACCTATCGGCCGCAGCTAAGTTGCAAGATTCGACTAGCGGCTTTACCAAAGTGGGTATCGACCCAACCGGTCCAAGTGGTGGTTCTTATCTTGCGGCCTTGATCAACAGCCCGGATTTGGAAGAGCGTTGGCATCAAGGTGGAGTGGTAGGTTACATCATCACTGGTGTGGGCGTGTTCGCCATGCTATTGGCCATCTTCCGCTTAATTGTACTGACTATGGTAAGCGCCAAGGTATCGTCTCAGTTGCGTTCAGACTCTGCCAATACCAACAACCCATTGGGTCGTGTATTGAAAGTGGCTGAAGACAATCCAAAACTGGATACCGAGTCTCTAGAACTAAAACTGGAAGAAGCGGTTCTAAAAGAGAAGCCAGCCATCGAATCGGGCTTGAATCTCTTGAAGATCATTTCCGCGGTAGCTCCGCTGTTGGGTCTATTGGGTACTGTTACCGGTATGATTATTACCTTCCAGGCTATTACCATCTTCGGTGCGGGCGATCCTAAAGCCATGGCCGGCGGTATTTCTGGTGCCTTGGTAACAACCGTACTGGGCTTGATTGTAGCCATTCCAACCGTATTGATGCACACACTGGTTAACGGTCGTGCCAAGCGAGTTCTCCACATACTTGAAGAGCAAAGCGCCGGTATTATTGCTGAAAACGCCGAACGCAAGTAAGGAGAAGTTCCATGTCAGGATTAGAGGATGTAATAGAAAAAGTTCAGGCTTTTGTCGCGTCGGGGGGGATCGTGCTGATTGGCATTGCCTTGCTGGCGCTCCTGATGTGGACACTGATTTTTGAGCGTATTTGGTATTTCAAGTTTGCATTAAACGGCGTAACCCGTACTGCACTTGATGCATGGGAAACCCGCAACGAGCGCAAATCCTGGAATGCACACCAAGTACGCTACGCACTGATTTCACGCGTGGGTGAAAAGGTCAACACCAATCTGGACATGATCGCAGCGATGGTTTCGTTGGCACCGCTACTGGGCCTTTTGGGCACGGTAACCGGTATGATCGAGGTGTTTAACGTGCTGGCTGTGACCGGCGGCGGCGATGCCAAGTCCATGGCCAGCGGTGTATCGAAAGCCACTGTGCCTACCATGGCCGGAATGGTTGTCGCGCTGTCTGGTGTTTTTGGCAACACTTACGTTACCCGTATTGCAGAGCGAGAAAATCAGTTGTTCGCTGACCACTTGACGATGGACCACTAGGGTCCATCTCGCCAAGCACCCAATCGGTTGTAGGAAATATCCATGAGTACTCAAAAAAAGAGCCAAGAGGAAGAGGCAGGGGCCATTGACTTAACGCCCATGCTCGACGTGGTATTTATCATGTTGATCTTCTTCATCGTTACCGCTTCTTTCATCAAAGAGCCCGGGGTAGAAGTGAATCGTCCGGAAGCAACCACCTGGGACGAAAAGAAAAACGCGGCCATCCTAATTGCACTTGATCAAAAAAGCGAAATTTGGATCGACAAGAACAAAGTAGATCCTCGCAATGTTCGAAGCAAAATAGAAACCTTGCACGCCGAGAACCCCAAAGGCACGGTGGTGATTCAGGCCGACGACAAGGCCAATGTGGAAACTATTGCTAAGGTAGTCGAAGCGGCCAAAAAAGTGGGTATTGTCGATGTCGCTGTAGCTACGGAGCGCAAGTAAGCCGATGAATATTTTAAGAATTCTTATTGCGGGTGGTCTGGCAGCAGGCATTACCGCAGGCCTATTTACGTTGATGACATACCTGATTTACATGAACGAAGAGGGCCCAAAGGAAACCGAGGATATCAAAATTGCTGATATCATCATGCCCGATACCACGGTAGAAACTCGTTACGAGGCAGAGAAGCCAGATAAGCCTGAAGAACCCGATACCCCGCCTCCCGAAGCGCCAAAGCCCGATTTGGATACGCCGGATGTGGATTTAACGGGTATTAAAATTGCCGCACCCACGGCCAAAACGGATCTTAATGTGCAGGGAGTTGGCGGTTTCAGTGGCGACGGTGAATACCTCCCTATTGTTAAGGTTCAGCCACAATATCCAAGGCGAGCGCTATCGCGCGGCATTGAAGGTTACGTAATCGTTGAATTTACGGTAACCAAAAGTGGCGCTGTGCGCGACCCGATTGTTGTTGAGTCCGATCCCCCCAATATTTTTGACCGAGCGGCGATTAAAGCTGCCGAGAAGTTTAAATACAAACCTCGTGTAGTGGATGGGGAACCTATTGAAGTACCTGGTGTTCAAAATAAGATCACCTTTGCTATTGCGAAATAAGCGAGAGGTAGAAACGCCATGAACTTACTTAAGCAAAAAATTGTTCGAACATGTCTTTTGGCTGTGCCACTGGCCTATGCTCCGGCTCTAACGGTTAATGTGTTTAACCAATTGGGCTTGGAAGCAACTTACGCTCAGGTCCAGGCTCAAGAAACCCGAAAAACACCCGCATTAAGTCAGCCCGTGTATAAAAAATTGGCTGTCGTTAATGAATTGGTTAACCCGGAAGAGGAAGGAGCCAAGCCCGATTTTAATGCAGCTTTAAAAGAGCTGAAAAAATTGGAGTCTCGGGAGGCGACCAAGTGGAATGAATACGAACTTGCCAACTTGTACAACAACTTTGGCTTTGTTTATTACAGCCTAGAGAACTTTCCACAGGCGATTAAATACTACGAATTGGTAGTGGCTCAGTCTCCGAACATCCCGGTGGGTTTGGAAACTTCCACTTTGTATACCATCGCTCAGTTGAAGTTTGTTGAGGAAGACTACCCAGGTACCATTAAAACCTTAAATCGTTGGTTTAAGTTGCAAGATCCTCAGTTTATTAACGCAGATCACTACGCGTTTATTGCAACTGTTCAGTACACCGATAAAAAATACGACGATTCGCTGAAAAATATTCGTAAAGCCATCGCCCTTTACCGGGAAAAAGGCCAGATCCCTAAAGAGAACTGGTTTTCTATTGAAATGGCCATTGAATACGATCGCGAAAACTACAAAAAAGTCGCCGAAATTCTTGAAGTATTAGTGCGTGAATACCCGAAAACTTCCTACTGGAAACAGTTAGCCGGTATCTACAATCTGATCAAAAAAGAGAAAGAGTCGGTTTACTTAACCGATGCCGCCTATGTGGCCGGTGCACTGGATAAGGAACCCGAGCTTTTAAACCTTGTGTATATGATGTTGGGCGAAGGCTATTCTTACCGGGCTGCGAAAATTTTAGAGCAGGCCATTAAAGAAGAGGTGGTTGAGCCGACTTCTAAAAACTTGGATACCTTAGCCACTGCTTGGCAATTATCGCAAGAAACAGACAAGTCCATCGCAGTACTCAAGGAAGCCGCCGAAAAATCCGACGACGGCAACTTGTACGCTAAGCTTGCGGGTAACTACGTAGATCGAGACAAAAATAAGCAGGCTATTGAAGCCGGCGAAAAAGCGTTATCTCGTGGTGGTATTAAGCGTATTGACCAGTTACAAGTGGTGATGGGCATGGCCAATGCGAACTTGGGCAATTGGGAATCGTGCAAAAAAATGTTTAGGGAAGCCCGTAAAGATAAGCGCAGCGCTGCTTTTGCTTCCAACTGGTTGAAGTTCTGCCAGAACGAGCAAGATCGCGAAGCCTCTTTAGGTATCTAAGCGCTTTGTTGATCTAAGTTTCGGTTAACAAACATCAGAAACAACAAAAAAGCCGAGCATTGCTGGGCTTTTTTGTATTTAAGTTTTGCCGCTCAGTCTTCCAGCTTTGATAAATCCCGAACCGCACCTTTGTCGGCACTGGTGGCAAAATACGCATAGGCTTTTAACGCCGGGCTAACTTTGCGCGGTCTGTGCTGATTGGGTTTCCATCCTTTTTGATCTTGCTGCGCCCGGCGTTCGGCCAGTTCGCTGTCGTCGATCATTAGCTGAATACTGCGATTGGGAATATCAATCTTGATGGTATCGCCATTTTGCACCAAGCCAATGGCGCCTCCCGAGGCTGCCTCGGGTGACACATGGCCGATACTCAAGCCCGAAGAGCCGCCCGAAAAACGCCCATCGGTAATCAGCGCGCAGTCTTTACCTAAGCCCATGGATTTTAAATAGCTGGTCGGGTAGAGCATTTCCTGCATACCCGGTCCACCCTTGGGCCCTTCGTAGCGTACGATGACAATATCACCGGGTTTAACGCGATGATTTAAAATATCGTCGACGGCCTCGTCCTGAGATTCGGTGACATGAGCTTTGCCTTCAAACACCAAAATCGACTCATCCACTCCGGCGGTTTTAACAACGCAGCCATCTTCGGCAATGTTGCCAAACAGCACTGCTAATCCACCTTCTGCTGAATAGGCGTGTTCAACGGAGCGAATACAGCCCCCGGCGCGATCCATATCCAGCGAGGGCCAGCGCGTGCTTTGGCTAAAAGCCGTTTGTGTAGGAATGCCGGCTGGACCGGCCCGAAATAACTCGTGCACTTTTTCGTCGTCGGTTTGGGTAATGTCCCAGCGGGCGATGGCTTCTTCTAAACTGTTGCTGTGAATGGTGGCCACGCTGGCGTCGATATTGCCGCCACGGGCTAACTCACCCAAGATGGAGATGATGCCACCCGCGCGGTGGACATCTTCGATGTGGTACTTCGGAGAGTTGGGCGCGACTTTACATAGCTGGGGGACTTTTCGGGATAATTGATCGATGTCGGCCATGGTGAAATCCACACCGGCCTCTTGGGCTGCGGCCAACAAATGCAAAATAGTGTTGGTTGAGCCGCCCATGGCTATATCCAATGTCATGGCATTGATAAAAGCAGACTTGGTGCAGATATCGCGCGGCAACACGTTGGGGTCGTTTTGTTCGTAATAACGTTTAGCCAAATCAACAATAGTGCGCCCGGCTTGCAAAAATAACGCTTCGCGATCCGAATGAGTGGCCAGTACTGTGCCATTGCCGGGTAGGCTTAAACCCAATGCCTCGGTTAGACAATTCATCGAATTAGCGGTGAACATGCCCGAGCAGGAACCGCAAGTTGGGCAGGCGCTGCGTTCGTACTCTTCGACTTGCGCGTCGTCGGCGTTGGGATCGGCGGCGATGACCATGGCATCCACCAAATCCAATTTGCGATCGGCCAATTTGGTTTTCCCGGCCTCCATGGGGCCGCCGGAGACGAACACCACAGGAATGTTTAAACGCATGGCAGCCATTAACATGCCCGGTGTTATTTTGTCGCAGTTGGAAATGCACACTAGCGCATCTGCACAGTGAGCGTTAACCATATATTCCACCGAGTCGGCGATAATGTCGCGACTGGGCAAGCTGTAGAGCATGCCGTCGTGGCCCATGGCAATGCCGTCGTCGACAGCAATGGTGTTAAATTCTTTGGCAACACCGCCGGCTTTTTCGATCTCGCGAGCTACCAACTGGCCCATGTTGTGAAGATGAACGTGGCCGGGCACAAACTGCGTGAATGAATTGGCCACGGCAATAATGGGTTTATGGAAGTCTTCGTCCTTCATACCGGTGGCGCGCCAAAGCGCTCGGGCGCCGGCCATATTGCGGCCAGCCGTGGAAGTTTTAGAACGATAATCAGGCATAACTGCTCCGAGCTTGTCGATAACTTGTCTGTGAATGGTTTCTTGCGATAACCCTACTCTAACCGCACAGGATAACAAACAATGAACATATTACGCAGTGCCATGGCTTGCCAAATCCCGAAGCGCTGTCGATTCGATTACGACAGCTAAGAGTCGGATTTTTAACTCAGTGACTTGATAAAGATTTTTGAGCGCCGTTGAAAGTTATACAGCGATTGCTTTTGCTCAGGAACTTGGGATAAATCACCGGGCTTGAAGCCGTTTTCCAAAAACCAGTGCGCGGTTTGGGTGGTTAATACAAACAGCTGCGTAAAACCCTCTGCGGCAGCTTTTTGCTCAATGTGGCCAAGCAGCTTGGCGCCGAGCCCCAGGCCCTGGTGCTCGGGGTGAGTGACCACTGCCGCCAACTCCGCCATGCCGTTATCGCTGTAGCCGTAAACAGCAGCACAGCCGATGATTAAACCGTCGATCTCTACCACCGTGAACTGCGCAATTTCGGACTCCAGCAATTCGCGCGAGCGTCTAACCAACACGCCTTGTTGCTCCAGCGGTGTTATCAGCGCCAAAATGCCGCCCACATCGTCGATGGTGGCGGTGCGCACCACCTCGTAGCTGTCGCTGTGAATCAATGAGCCGCGACCGTTGGTGGTAAACAATTCCTCAAGGAGCGCGCCGTTTTCGCGGTAGCTGATAACCTGCGCGCGCGCCACGCCGTTATCACCGGCGTGAAAACAATGCTGCAGTGCTTGCTTGCCTTCATCGCCGTCGATTTGGTTGGTATCGAGTAAATTACGGCATTGAGATACGCTAATCTGTTTGAGCAATTCGCCGTTGGTAAGGCGCAGGCCGTCGTCTTGGATAAAACAGATGAATTTATCGGCCTGTAAACTGATGGCAACGCGCACTGCCAACTCGGCAGAAGACAGGTTAAACAGCTCGCCCGTGTTGGAAAAGCCAATGGGAGATATCAATACCACCGCTTGATGGGCCAGCGCTTGACGAATGGCGTCGTTGTTTATTTTGCGTACCTTACCGGTAAAGTGAAAATCCACGCCCTCATGCACGCCTTTGGGCATACCCACCACAAAGTTGCCGGTCACCACATTGATGTTGGCACCGTGCATGGGTGAGTTGGGCAGCCCGGTGGAAAGCGCCGATTCCACTTGAAAGCGCGCCTCGCCAACGGCTTGCAGTACCAACGGCAACGAGGATTCATCGGTTACGCGCTCGTGATTAACAAACTCGCTAATGATCTGTTCAGAGGCCAGGCGTTGGTTAATTTGCGGCCGAGAGCCGTGCACCAGCACCAAGCGAATACCCAAACTGTGCAGTAGTGCCAAATCTTGAATGATGGTGGCA
>CAYFFE010000021.1:0-39619 GCA_964342265.1 uncultured Cellvibrionaceae bacterium
CCACTTAAAAGCGGCCTACCAGGAATTATTTGGTTTGGTTAGCTAAGGGCCTGCTAATTAGCAAACAAGGATAGACTTTTAATTACCGCGCAGCGCAGAAGTTTGTTTTAACATTTTAGACAATCGATCGCGTTGAACTTGCTTTAATTCTTTATCCTGCGTTACCAACTTACGCTCGTACTCCCACATATAATCGCTGAGTTTATCCGCAGTCATTGGCTTGGCCAGGTAAAAACCTTGCCCATAGTCGCACCCTAATTTTTTAAGCAATTTTAGCTGATCGGCAGTTTCTACGCCTTCGGCGACGGTTTTCATTTTAAAATTATTAGCCATTTCGATGATTGTTTTTACCAGAGTGTACGACTCTTGACTTTCGGTTAAATCGTTAATAAAGGCGCGATCGATTTTTAACACATGGAATGGAAACTGTTTTAAATAGGCCAACGATGAATAACCTGTGCCAAAATCATCCATAGCCAGTTTAAAGCCGGCCAAACGCAATTCTTGCAATTGCTGTTGAGCTCGCTCGGGATCGTTAACCATCAAGCTCTCGGTAATTTCTACGGTAATTAAATTAACCGGAAATTTATGAGCCACGGCGATTTCCAACAGTGGCTCTCGATCGCAGGTAATAAACTCTCGAGGCGATCGATTAATGGCGATACCAATGGGCGTTACGAGCTGGCGGTTTAACTCGGCAATGGTGCCAATGGCCTTTTCCGCGATACAACTGCCTAACTCGGGCATTAATCCGTAATTCTCGGCAATGGGAATAAACTCATTGGGATACACCGCGCCCAACTCGTGATCGTGCCAACGTGCCAGCGCTTCGCAGTAGGTGACTTCGTTAGTTGCAAAATTTACAATCGGCTGAAAATACGGCTCTATGGCTTTTTCGGCGATGGCTTTTTTCAGCCGAACACGTACCGATTGTTGACGTCTGGCTCGGTCTTCCATTTCCTGAGTGAAAAATACGTAAGCATTTTTACCCTGAGATTTAGCTTGATAAAGCGCCTGATCGGCATGAGCGTACAAACTATTGGCTTTATCGGCGTCGCTGGGAAACAGGCTCACACCAATAGAGGCCGTTAATGTAAACTGACTACCATCCACCAAAATAAAGGGAAACCGAAACACCTCTAACATATTGTTAATCGTGCTAATAACTTGGCCCGATTCGTTGGCCGGCGCAAACAGGGCAAATTCATCCCCACCTAAACGCGATAAAATACCCGCACCGCGAGCAATATTTTTAAGCCGTAGCGCCACGGCACTAATCACCTGATCGCCAATAACATGGCCGCGTGACTCGTTGATTTCTTTAAAATCATCCAAATCAATTAAAATAAATGCCCACTGGCTGTGATCTTTGCCAACACGATTGAGCGTTTTATCGATAACGCCATTAAATTCGTAGCGATTCAGCAAGCCGGTAAGCTGATCGTGGCTGGTTTGATAGGCAATAATTTCGCGCGCTTCTTTTTCCAGCGTTACGTCTTTTTGTATGGCGATATGGTTATTAACTTGCCCATCGCCATTGCGGATAACGGTCATGGCGGTATTGATGGTATAGATCTCGCCATTTTTACGGCGATTTTTAAACTCGCCCTGCCACTTACCATTTTCGTTTAATTGCCGCCACATGTATTTATAAAACTGCCGGCTGTGCAATCCCGAAGAAAACACCCGCGGATTTTTACCCATTACTTCATCTCGGGTATAACCGGATATTTCCTCCATGGCATTGTTGATGTATACAATTTTTTGATTAACATCCGTAATGATTATGCCGTCTGACATAAAATCATACACCTGGGAGGCAACCACCAGGCTGTTACTTTGTTGTTTTAGCTCATCGATGGTTTGGGTAAGCAACTGTTCGTATTGCTGGCGCTCCAACTCGGCGGTAGCGCGCGCTTGAAACAAATTAAACACTTGCAGAATGTCATCGCTCTGTACAACCGGTTTTTTGAACACCGCCGTGAGCAAGCCAACCACAGACTGCTCGCGATCGCGTAAAGCAATCCCTAAATAAGCCTGGGCATTCATTTTGGCCAATAGAGTATCGCCGGGGAATTGTTCACACACGTGATCCTTAAAGCAGCACAGGCCTTGCAGTGTGAGGTCGTAACAAGGTGTGCCGTTTAAATCATACTCGAAGTTATCGATGATTTGATAGTCGGCGATGGCCGCCAGAGTTTTGGCCTGTTGAGGGTTTTGCAGTTCGCTTATGAATACGTAGTCGGCAGATAACAGCTCGGCCAGTGATTGAACCAGCTCGACAAAATAGTCGTCCGTATTTTTTGCGTTCAACTCACCACTGGCTATCTGTACGGCTTTTTGCAATAAATTGGACATAAAAATTACCTAGGGCCTGTTTTTTCTCAAATAGCTAAGCGGAAAAATTTTTTGTCATGCACTAAGACGTACTCATCCAGAAATAAAATACTTTAAAACAATCAGCCAAACAGTAATGCGTTGCCGGAACGAGCCTATTAAAAGAATGCCACGAATAAAAAGGCGCTATAAAAAGGTGTTATAAAAAATTACACTCAATAATTGCACAACGAAAAATTAGTTATCTTTGCTTAAACTAAAATTTTTGATAACCCGTTTAAACGCGACAACCCATTAACCCCAAATTTACAAAGGATTTATTTTACGTAAAGATTATCTGCAGACTAGTTTTTACTGTAGCAGCAATTACAGTCTTGGCCATTCAAACGAGGGATTACGCGCCGCAGTTTTTCGTGAAAATTGCCCTATAATCAATACAGCGCTTAACTTTTGGAAATTTGATGTAAATTGGTAATTAAAAACCTGTTTGAAGTTACAGTAAATCAAGGGTTTATCGCTTAATTACGCTTTTGCAGGGCGTATTAAAGGCCAACCTTAAAAATAACCGTAAATGTTGCGGATATTGGCATATAGCGCAGAAAACGCCCAATTGAACTTCACTCACGGTAAATAAGGGGTACTTGTGGAAGTTATTATTGTTAAAAACAGCCAAGCGGTGGCCCAATACGCCACGTATCTTATAAGCTTGCTACTGCACTACAAGCCAGCAGCGGTATTAGGTTTGGCCACTGGCACCACCCCCGTTCCCACATACCAGCATCTCATTAAACTCAATCAACAGGGCGAGCTGAGTTTTAAAGATGTTACCACCTTCAACCTGGATGAATACATTGGCCTAGAAGCCGATAGCCCACACAGTTACCGCAGCTTTATGAATCGCGAACTGTTCGACCACATTAATATCAACAAGCAGCGTACATTCCTACCGGAATGCCGCCCAGGTGCCGATCCGCGCAAGGTAGGCCCGCAATACGAGCAGCAGATTGTTACCTCGGGCGGTATTGATTTACAACTATTGGGAATTGGTAGCAACGGCCACATAGGCTTTAATGAGCCCAGCTCCAGCCTGGGTTCGCGCACGCGGGTAAAAACACTCACCAAACGCACCATCGACGACAACAGCCGACTCTTTGCCGAGGGTGAATTCCAACCTCACATGGCCATTACCATGGGCATTGCCACCATATTAGATGCCCGGCGAATATTACTGATGGCCACCGGCTCACACAAAGCCACCGCCATTCAGCAAGCCATTGAAGGCCCCATCAGCGCCATGCAACCGGCCACCGCACTGCAACATCATCAACGAGTGCGAGTGATTATCGACGAAGACGCCGCCGCCGGTTTACGACACCGGGAATACTACCGCTGGGTACACAGCCAAAACGAATCCATCACTGAAGAACACGGCGGCTCGGCCAATGTGGACCCGTGGTTTTATTCTTAGCCCGCTATTTATTGGTTTTATAATAAAAAACTCTGATTAACTCATTCCTGAGTCAATCGCCGTGCGGTAATTGAAAATGTCATTTTCAATTACCTCCCAAAATCAACCACTTACGTTTGTTGATTTTGCCTGCACATCCTTGTGCAGGAGGAAGCTCTGATAGGAACCTCTGATTAATTCAGAGGTTCTTACACAGTAATGTTGCGCTGCAGTTCCAGCGTGTAGCCCAGGCAACGTCCAATTAATTCAGATTAAATTAAGACCAATTTATCTCTAGGTGCTTAAGTTACAACTGCCAATTCACACTCAGCTCCACACTGCGCTCTGGGCCAAACCAGCAGTTACCAATATCAAAACAAGAGGCTACGTATTCTTTATCGGTTAGATTACTGGCGCTAAGTCCCAGTTGGAGCTGTTGATTGAGGTCGTAGGACACCACCAAATCAAATAATGTGTAAGACGGCAATTGATCTGAGTTCGCTTGATCCAATTGTCGCTCGCCGGTATAACGCACACCGGCACTGAACTCTAGCTTCGGCGTGGGCGTGAAATTAAGCCATAAATTGGCCTGCTGATCGGCCACCCAAATCGGTGTATTCCCTTCAATTGCGGGGCGCAATGGGTTATCGGTAATTTCAACGTCTGTGTAATCGTAGGTGAAATTCGCGCTAAGGGTTTTTGTGAGCCAAGCGTCTACCGCTAATTCCAACCCTTGAGATTGCACCTCGCCAGCTTGTGTACTCTGTGTAAAATCCGCCGAACTGATCACCACATTTTGTTGGCGAATACGATAAGCCGCGAGTGTTGCCGACAGTCGATTGGCATTGTTGCGGTATTTAATGCCTGCCTCGATTTGATCGGCGATGGTGGGATCAAACGCTTCGCCGGTATCGCTGTTGATACCTGCAACGGGCTCGAAGGATTCGGAATAATTAATGTATGGTGCCAGTCCATTTTCGAACGTGTAAATTGCAGCTAAACGACCGCTGAATTGATCCTGATCGATTTTTTCATTGCCGCTGTCAATTGTGGCGCCGGTAAATAAAAATTCAAAATCTTCTTGGCTGTCGTACTGATCGTAGCGAAGACTGGCGATTATTGTTAATTGATCTATAAAAATCTCATCCTGCGCGTACAATCCCAACTGCTCTTGTTCGATGTCGTGGAACTGACTGTAGGTGTCGAACGGTAACTCACTAACATTAAATAAGTTGTTATTAGGCGACGATAAATCGATAGCCGGCGTATCTGTGCCCAGTGTATCGCCGTATTCAATGTCGGAATTTAATTGCTGGTAATCCACGCCGATTAACAAACGGTGCGCTATGTCGCCACCAAAATTAATCGCCAGTTGGTTATCCACCACAAAACCATCAATGGTTTCGTCGGTAAAATAAGCGCTGCGCGCTAAATTACGCTCCTCGCCCGGTGCCTCGATAAAACCTTGGTTATAGGTATTGCGTTGAAAGACATCGCCGGTGGTGTAGCGAAAATTCTGTAAAAAGCTCACCTGATCACTGAATTGATGATCCAACTTATAACCCAGCATGGTAATTTCTCGCTCGTAACCGGACCAATTGTTGTCACCTGCGAACGCATCGGAGTTCAACCGACCAAACTCATTGGCAGAAAATACAGTGCCAATTCCGGGGAGCGGCGTGGAAGGAATTAACTCGGGGTCGTCCTGATAAAATACATTCAAATTTAAACTGGTGCGTTCAGCCAATTGCCACTGTACAGAGGGGGCTAACAAAACGCGCTCTTCTTCTGTGGTTTGCTGTTGTCCATCCTGCTTACGAGCGAGCGCGATCACGCGGTAATTAATCGATTCACTGATCGGCCCGGTAACATCGCCTGCCAATTCTCTTAAATCGCTTGTGCCGGTTCTTACACGCAGACGAGTGCTCTGATCAGCTTGGGGTTGTTTAGCCGTTTGGTTAATTAAACCACCGGGAGGCGCAGACCCATAAATAGAAGACACCGGCCCTTTAAGCACCTCAATGCTTTCGGTGGCGAACACATCCACTTGCGGCAACGCGTTCCAGGCTCCGTTGTATTGCAGCGGTAATCCATCGTAATAGTTGTAGTAACTTTCAAATCCGCGAATGGTGTATTGATCAAAAATTGTTACCGTTCCCCGGCTCTCTGCCGTAATTCCTGGCACGTAGCGCAGAGCATCGTTAACACTGTCGACTTGGCGGCGAGCCAGCAATTCGGCGTTGTATATCTCGTAACTGATAGGCGCTTGATAGGGTTGTAACTGAGATTTGGTGCCCGTTGTTCGATAGCCGTTACCGTAAACCTCTACCGTCTCGAGTGCTTCACCGCTGGCAGAATCCGCCGCCAATGATGCATTTGCAGCTAGGCAGCCCAATGGCAATAAGGCTATATGAAAAATAGAGGCCAGTCGTTTCATTGTGTTTCCCCATGTGATGATTTGTGTGGAGTTGAGCATATAAATCTAAATAATAAATATTATCACTTAGATTTGTGGGGGCGCAACTATTTTGTCTCTTTTATCATCCAAGAGCCCTTAAAAACGTAATTCCACTGCCAGCTTTTATGCCTACCTGTCGATATTCATCACTATACGTGAGTAAACGTTCTCATTAACATCTCACCCATGAAATAACTGTTGATACTAATGGTATTAGTAATTATTATTATTTGCATATAGCCAGTCAGCCATTCAATTTGTATTAACTACCGACCAACACAGGAGTGACTCGTGGGCACTATTGAGGCACTAGATCCATTTGACCATCTAGCAGAATTGAGCCAGGGAGCCATTGGCAACAATGCCTATCTATTCAACAACAAGAACTTGCTGGCCTATACACAAAGCCTGCTATCGGGTATTGCCCTGGTTCAAGATCGAGTGGGCCAAACAACCCAACCCTTCAGTGGCATAAGCCCACAAGAATTAGCCGAACAATTTAAGCATTTGGATTTAAACACACCGCTGGCATCGGTGAATCGAGCGCTGAAAGAAATCGATGAACTCTATTTACGCGACGCGGTGTATTTTCATCACCCCAAATACGTTGCCCATCTCAATTGCCCTATCGTTTCCCCCGCCATACTCGCCGAATTAATTTTGGCTTCGATTAATTCCTCAGTGGATACCTGGGATCAAAGTGCCGGTGGAACCCTCATCGAGCAATCGTTAATCGACTGGACCTGCCAGCAGATAGGTTTCGATGAACAAGCCGATGGCATTTTTACCTCGGGCGGCACTCAATCCAATTTAATGGCCCTGCTGTTGGCGCGCGATCATTACTGCAAAATACACCTGGATGATCACTGTGTTAAACATAACGGGCTGCCGCCACAAGCGAGTCGTTTTCGCATATTTACCTCGCAAATGAGCCACTTTAGCGTGCAAAAATCCGCGGCGTTATTGGGCTTGGGTTACAACGCAGTGGTACCGGTGGCAACCGATCACGCATTTAAAATGTGCCCGCACGCACTGAACACCGCACTGGAACAATCCATGGCTGAGGGCTGCATTCCCATTGCCATTGTTGCCACCGCCGGAACAACAGATTTCGGCAGTATTGATCCATTACACGCAATCGCCGACATCGCACGTCATCACAAAATTTGGATGCACGCCGATGCCGCGTACGGTTGTGGTTTATTGGTTTCCCCAGACCAAAGACACAAGCTCGATGGTATCGAGTTGGCAGATTCGGTCACGGTGGATTACCACAAATCGTTTATGCAACCAGTAAGCTGTAGCGCTTTTTTTGCCCGCGACAAACGTCATTTAGAAGTGGTTACGCACCACGCAGACTATTTAAATCCGCTCAGTGCCAAACAGGAAGGCACACCCAACCTCGTTAATAAAAGCTTGCAAACCACTCGTCGATTCGATGCCTTAAAGCTCTGGTTAACGCTAAGAATTATTGGCCCACAACAGCTCGGCGAAAGTTTCGATAGCGTGTGCCGACTCGCTCAACGAACGTACGATATGCTCGAAAACGATGAGCATATGGAAGTTATTAATCAACCTGAAATCAGTGCTCTGGTTTTTCGCTTTAAACCGTGTGTCGAAGACGAGCAGATAACCGCCGAATTACTGGACACCACCAATCGCGCCATTCGTAAAGCATTGGCCAGAAGCGGAGAAGCCATTGTTGCCGGTACACAGGTGAACGAGCGAGCCTATTTAAAGTTTACGCTGCTAAACCCAGAGACGACTGAGCAACACCTTCACGAAATTATCGAAAGCATTAAAAGCATTGGCTTTAGCTATTTAAAAAACCCGGTTAAAAGCACCGATTGGGTGTAACAGCGAGACTCACATTATGACTCAAAACACCAACAACGAAATCTACGATTTTATTGCCATTGGCCTCGGGCCATTTAATTTAAGTCTGGCTTGCTTAACCGATCCCATTGATGAGCTAAACGGCTTGTTTTTAGAAGCGCGTAAAGAGTTCGATTGGCATCCTGGCATGATGCTAGAGAGTGCACACCTGCAAACGCCGTTTATGTCGGATTTAGTCACACTGGCTGATCCCACGCACCCATTAAGTTTTCTCAATTACGCCAAACTCAAAGGCAAGCTCTATTCTTTTTATATTCGCGAAGACTTCTTTTTAATGCGGGCTGAGTACAATCAGTACTGCCGTTGGGCTATCGAGCAATTAAAGTCTATTCAGTTTGAAAAACGCGTAGAAGACGTGCAATGGCACGCCGAAAAAACCTGTTATCAAGTTTTAGTAAATAATTTAAAAACCAAACAACAAGAAACTTTTTATACCAAAAATTTAGTACTGGGCACTGGCCCTACTCCTTGGCAGCCAGAGTGTTGCCCAGAAAACAGCGACAACTTTGTTCATACCAGCCAATATTTGTACGAAAAAAAATCGTTACAAGCACAAAAAAGCATTACCGTTATTGGCGGCGGCCAAAGTGGTGCCGAAATCTACTACGATTTACTGCAAGATATTGATCGCTATCAATACCAATTGAATTGGGTAACGCGTTCGCCGCGATTTTTCCCACTGGAATACACAAAACTCACTCTGGAAATGACCTCACCAGAGTATGTGGATTACTTTTACGATTTACCCCAAGCTAAGAAAGATCAATTAGTTGGCCAACAAAAAAATCTGTACAAAGGTATTAACTCCGACTTAATTAATGACATTTACGATCTTTTGTATGTTAAAGAGTTGAGCCATCAATTTGATACCAATATCCTAACCAACAGCAGATTGGTATCGGTGGAAGACAGTTGTCAATCGGTGAAGTTAACTTTTGAACAAGTAGAACAAGAACAACAATACCAGTTGCACACCAACAAAGTGGTTTTAGCTACGGGCTACCAATATCAGCTACCTAATTTCCTTAAAAATATCTCAGATCACATTCAGTGGGATAGCTTGGGACGTTTTAAAGTGGCCCGCAATTACACGATCGACTCCAACAGCCGAGTTTTTGTACAAAACGCCGAATTGCACACCCACGGTTTTGTAACGCCCGATTTAGGCATGGCGTGTTATCGCAATAGCCATATTATCTGCTCACTGCTTGGCCGGGAATACTACCCCATAGAAAAGAAAATTGCTTTTCAGAAATTCGATGTTGCAAGCCTTGGCACGCAACAACCACACCCCGCACAGCAACCCACTCTGCAAAAGGAAAATTCCTAATGGCTCTTAAAACGACGTTAATCGTTTTAACGCTAATCTCCGTGGTGGCCGACACTATGGTGTTGCCGTTTTACCCACAATTTTTTTCCCAAGCGTTTGGTATGACAGACCCAGAACACGTGGGTTTCTACATTGCTGCATGCTGTTTTACCGTGATGGTGGCGTTTCCTATTTGGGCTCGAGTGGCCCACCGCGTACACGAACTGCATCTCTGGATTATTACTCAATTAATCGCTGCAGCGCTGGGCGTGTTCTGCTACTACACCACATCGCTGGTACAGTTTTGGATTGCGTCGCAACTGATGTTGGTGTTTAAAGCTAGCTACTTGCTTATTTACCCTTTTGTAATGCGGCTAGAAGAGAAAGACAAACATCTGGGTGTGGCCAGCTTGTTTTCGGTATTAATGCATTTCGGGGGAATTGGCGGCGCTATTTTGGGCGGTTTAACATTGGATTATTTCAATGCCCGCGATCTTTATCTAATTATGCCCGCTTCCGATTTAATTCAAGTGGGTTTGTGTGTTTATTTAATTTACGCATTAAAAATAAGCCACAAACCACACCTCCCGCCTGTGCCAGCAAGCCATAAATCGCCTAGCCTGTTAACTCGGTTAATACCCAAGCTGAGTGGATACGTGTGGCGTTTAGGGTTGGTATCACTAATGTTTTATTTCAGCGCCTTTTTAACACGCCCGTTTTTTACCAAGTACTGGCAACAACTGACACAATCTTCAGAATTTATTACCTCTTGGGTATACGCCATTCCCGCGTGGATCGCTCTGGCCTGTATGGCGTTTAACCACTGGCGCGGGCACTCACAAAATAGCTTTAGTTTGATTTTGTGGGGCGCGGTATTTGGTGTTTTGGGTATGTTTTTACAAAGCTCAGAGCAAATTACGTGGATTGTCGTGGGCCGTTGTTTGTTTGGTTACGCCATGTTCCAAATTACCGTACGCCTCGAAGTATTGCTCTTTGCACAAAGCTCACCAGAGAAATATTCCTCCGACTTTAGCACCATTAATTTTATGCAAAATTTAGGCGTTATCGGCGCCTCGTTTTTAGTGGGCTACTTGGCTGACCACTACGCACTCAGCCTGACCTTTACGCTCGGAGCAATAGGCTTTACGGCTTCGCTGGCCGCCTTTTTATTACTGTGCCAGCAATTTAAGCAATCGAAACAAGATAACACTGCATCCGCCGTTAACGATGCACAAACCGCAGGAGCAGAATCCTAATGACTGCGCAAGAACAAGCCAATTTCATTAAAAAATCCCCCAAATTAGAGGTAAGCGATATAACTTTTATCCCGTTCGATATAGAGCGGGACTGCCCTAGAATAGCCCCTTGGGTGACTCAGCAATACGCTCAATATTGGGGGTTGTTGGGTAAAACACTGGAGCAAGTTATCGAGGCGTATCGCGGTATTTGTGCAACTCCGGGTACCGAGGTGTTTTTGGGTTATGTTAATCAGCAACCTTGCTGCCTGCTAGAAACCTACGATCCTGCGCAAGATCCTGTGGCAAAGCACTACACAGTGCAAGCCGGTGATCGCGGTATGCACATTTTAGTGGCCCCTACCGACGCGCCCATCGCCAATTTTACCTATTTAGTTTTACGCTCGGTTATAAGTTTTATTTTCGAAAAACCCAATAATGAGCGGATTGTGGTAGAGCCGGACAATCGCAACCAAAAAATTCACCAACTCAACAAACGCGTGGGCATTGTACACGAGCGAGTTATTCAACTGCCCGACAAACAGGCCTATTTAGGTTTTGCTACGCGCAAACAATTTGAGGCGGCCTGTAAACGAGAAGACAACAGCAGTATTCATCAACACCGCCAACCTTACGCCAAAATCAATACCCAAGCGGCTTTAATGACTAATCCGGCAATGATTAACAGTCCGGCTACAGCCTGTGAATTTATAACGCCCGCTATTTGGCAAAAAGCCAATCTTCACTTGATGCGTAAAATAATCGCAGAGTTTAGCCACGAGCGTATTCTTACACCCCAGCTACTGGAAGAACCTAATCGATACCGGTTACCGACCGATCACGAAGGCGTTGAATATCAATTTAGCGCCAATCGCTTAACGCTCGATCACTGGCAAATTGATCGCGATAGCATTTGTAAAAAGGTTGATGGAGAAAAATCACCCTTAAATGCCCTACAAATGATTTTAGAACTGCAACAATCCTTGAATATTCAACAAGCTATGTTGCCCACCTATTTAGAGGAAATTTCCAGCACGCTGTACAGCTATTGCTACAAACTCGCCAACCATACGTTAACGGCTGAGGATTTAACCACCGCCGATTATCAACAGGTTGAAGCCACTATGTTTGAAGGCCACCCCTGCTTTGCGGCAAACAGCGGGCGTATTGGTTTTAACGCTCAAGATTTTCGCGCATTTACGCCAGAATCTGCCGCGCAAATTAATTTACTGTGGATTGCCGCACGAAAAGAGAAAACCCATTTTGCCAGTGTTGAGCCCGGCGATTACACCGCGTTAATCGCCCAAGAACTGGACGCCACAGAACGCGAGCAATTTAACCAAACACTGCTGCACGCGGGTGTTAATCCCGATGATTATCTGTGGATTCCCGTCCACCCGTGGCAATGGTTTAACAAATTGGCTCATGTTTACGCTATTGATATCGCCAACCAAGATTTAATTTGCTTAGGGTATGGCGATGACACGTATCAGGCGCAACAATCGATTCGCACCTTTTTTAACACCAGCCAGCCACAAAAGCATTACGTAAAAACAGCGTTATCGGTACTCAATATGGGCTTTATGCGTGGCTTATCGGCGTACTACATGCGTACAACACCAGCAATAAACCAATGGCTGTACCAACTCATCGAGCAAGACGTTTTTTTACAAGACAACGGTTTTAAAATTATTCGCGAGAGTTCTGCCATCGGCTACAGCAATCCCATTTACGAGTCCGAACAGCTCGGCAATAATCCCTATAAAAAAATGCTGGCCGCACTGTGGCGAGAAAACCCGCTAAACCAAATTAGCGACAACCAACGACTAATGACCATGGCCTCGTTGCTGCATGTGGATCAGCTCGACCAAGCGTTGGTGGTAAAATTAATAGACAGCTCAAATATTGGCATTAGCCGTTGGTTAGTCCGTTACTTCGACGCCTACCTAACGCCACTCTTACACTTTTTGTATCAATACGATTTGGTGTACATGCCCCACGGCGAAAACGTTATTTTACGCTTAGAAGACAACATCCCCGTTAGTATTTTTATGAAGGACATCGGCGAGGAAATTTGCCTATTAAACAGCGAACGAGCGTTGCCCGAAGGTGTAGAGAGGATTTCTGTAAAAGTACCTAACCAAGAAATTGCGTTGGCGGTATTTACCGATATTTTTGATTGCTTTTTCCGCTTTTTATCCGCCATATTAGTTGAACATGGCGAATACCCCGAGGAAGAATTCTGGCGATTAGTGGCCAAGTGCATAAGCCAGTATCAAGCCCAGCATCCAGAATTAGCCGACAAATTTAAACAAATCGATTTATTTGCTGAGTCATTTGCGCTCTCTTGCCTAAATCGATTGCAACTACGCAACAACCAGCAAATGGTCGACTTAACCGATCCTTCGGCGGCTTTACAATTTGTTGGCAACCTAAACAACCCCATCGCGGCTTATAAACCAAAGACAACTGCATCTACAAATACAACTATAAATACAACAGGGGCATCATCATGACAGCTCAAGTAAAACCCACTAACGAACGCTTAGTCGCCATCGATTTTATTCGCGGCGTAGCGGTTTTTTTCCTGGCGGTGGTGCATACACTCTGGATGTACGCCGACATCGCCACGCAGGGCGAATCCTGGCTAGGCCACGCGGTACATTTTTTGGGTAAATGCACCTGCGCTTTTTTAATGTGCATGGGTATTTCTATGGCCTTTAGCCGCCGCCGCAGTGTAATGGCCCTGTTTACCCGTGGTTGCCTTTTGTTTGGTGCCGGTACTTTTATGAATTTTATGAAATTCAATGTACCCATACTGGCAGGCACCATGCCCGAGACGTTTATCAACGCCTACGGTTGGAACTCCCCCGTTAGTGCCGCGCAACACGTGTATTTAATCTCCACCGGTGATATTTTGCAGTTGGCCGGTGCCTCGTTATTTATTATGGCCATATTCCAACGCTGGCTAACCAATGTGACTTTTTTAGCGGGCTTAACGCTGGTGATAACAGTACTGTCACGCGAGTTATCCGGCGTGAGCATTCCCTACCTAACTTATGTGGGCGAGATACTGTTTGGTGGTAACTACCACGTGTATTTTCCGGTATTTCCGTGGATGTCGTTTATTTTGGCAGGGCTGATTATTGGCCAACTGATTCGCGATCGCGGCGACCATGTAACATTGTTTAATCGCTGCCTTTCCATTGGCGTAGTAGCAGCGGTAATTGGAATTGGTTTAATGGTGTTTAACTTTAAATACCACTTTGGCAACTTCTTCCATCTGGGCCCAGGTGGCGTAGTGTATATGATGGGCTTTTCGCTCATTGTACTTTGGGTGGTCCACAAGCAAGTGGAGAACATTCAACTCCCCCGCCTATACGCCGCCACCTTGTATCTAAGTAAGCGAGTGACCTCGGTGTATTTAATACAATGGATTTTAATTTGCTGGGGTATGGGCGTTGTTGGCTACCAAACGCTTAATCTTTGGCAAACACTTGCGGTTATGCCTGTGGTATTGGCGCTTACCTTTGCTACGCAATATGGGTTGGATTTAATAATGGCTAGAGTTAGAAAACCTAAAAGCACAAATAACACTGGCGATAAAAACACCAACTCCGCCGAATTGGAAGCAAGCTAACCGCACATTACCATTATAAATTAAACGTACAACCATAAATTTAACGTAAAACCATAAATTAAACATAAAAGTTAATTTTGTAAGGCTGGGTCTAACAACCCAGCCACAGCTTTAGCGTAGTTAACAAACCCCTGTTGCAACCATATCCTATGGGTATCGATAAGAGCGTAAACCACATATAACGCAAGCACAGGTAAGGCAATATAACAAACCGGTACGGCAGTTAAATAACCGGCCAACAAGAACCGGTGTACATCCTCTTTATCGTTTTGGTTAACCAAGCTTTTTAGCTGTGGTTTAGATAAGCCAGAAATTACCGCGGCGCTGGCCAATACAAAATGGATAAGTGTTGGCACCAGTGTAGACAACAACATTAGGTGAAACCACAAATATTGGGCGGCAAAAAAATCGGTCTCTAACCCTTTAAACAACCCAGCTAAATCCAGTATTTGCGAGCCACCACTAGTGATGGCTAAGGCATTAGCAGCCGCTAAAGCTAAGCTAACCGTACCGGTAATACCCCCTAATACCAGCAAGGCAATAATAATATCCAAGCCAACCCAAGCTAGTGTTTCGCCAAAACCATGCCGTTGAGCATTAATTTTATGCAGTAAACCCCGAGTAACGGCCAACGATAGCCAATCCCAGGGACTGTTAACCATTGGCAGTAAGGCCAATATCAGTAGAGGTATTAAACCACTAGCCTCCAACTGCTGAGAACTGAACCAGCATATGGCTAACGCAACCAAAGTTAAGTAAAAAAGACTAAAACAAAAAGCAACTAATCGCTTCGCTCTTTCTGTGTTAGTTCGACGATTAAGATAACCTACAACACTCGCCAATAAGAAAGCCAAAAATCCAACAATAGCTATGGCCAAAGCGACAATACCAATGGTAACACCAGTGCCTATGGCAGCAAAAATCCCTGCACCAGCTAGCGCTAAAGCAAGAGTTCCAGAATATGCTAAAGCGAGTGCACTTCTATAAGTGTTAGGAACAGCGAAAACGATAGCGCCAGAAACAGCGAAAGCGAGAGCGCCTACACCATTACCAGCAAAGGCGAATATTGCCGTCGCCCCCAAGGTTAAGTAGAATAGATTACCGTACCAACGGGTGGCCGTTGAAGTCCTATAAAAAAGATAATAGCCGACAATGAATGCCACCAAGGCTACGAAGCGTTCTGTTGTAGGAATATTTTGCTCAAACACTCGAACACCGGCGAACTCACCATTACCAGTAAATACCCACGACAATACAACAAATAAAAACGGATAAAACACCGCCAATAACAGCGTTAACCAATAACTACCACTGGTAAACGGTTGCACACCAAAAAAACGTTGCTGCCAATTGCCACCCTCTAGTTTTAATGCATCTATATCACCAGCCAAACGAGTAGTAGCCGATAGTAATTTACGTAAAAAAACTTGGTAAATTCTTTCTACCGGATGGGTGCGTTTAATCCAAATAAAAAACCGCCGTTGTGACCCTAATCGGCGACGTGTTTTTACTGATTTTTTACCATCACTAATGTCGTCGTAACTGGCAGAAGCAATATTTAAGTTGTACCAATAAAAAGGGGGAATTAACCCAATCGCGCCGATTATAATTTTGGAGAAAACTCCATCACCTAATAAAGAGCCAATCCATTCCATCATCTTGCCAACCTGTTATACGCAATTAGCCAAAGGCCACTAGCCCGCCGAGCCCAAAATTTTGGTCAGCTCGAATACCCAAACCCATAATACTTACTTTTGTGATTACTATAACAGTGCCACTGAGCAATGGTATTATTCAAAACTCACTAAAATTTACGATTTTTGGCGATTTAACTGGAATTTAAAGCGAGTTTGCAGTGGTTTTTACGATTTTTTTGTTAAGTTATTATCTTGTTGTTAGCGGTTGGTTAAAAATAGTACAAATCAATCGGCGAGCATTTGGCATAGCTGGCATCGGCTGGGCTTTAGCTTTTGCAACGCTGATTTTTAGTCCATTTGGTATAAATAGCACGTACGCCGAAACTGCCAATAGTTTTAACATAGAAGACTACGGCCGCCTGCCGCAAATTCGCGCTATGGACATCTCCCCTAGTGGCAACCGCTTTGCGTGGATTCAAGAAGGCGATACCAATCCTAGAGTGGTTATATTTGATGCCAACAAAAAAGCCTTAATTGCCAGTGTAGAATTAGCCACCAGCTTTAAAGCCAGAAATTTATTATTCGCCAACGATAATTATTTAATTTTAAGCGCCTCTAAAACTAGGGCGTTTTTTAGCTCACTTAACCGGCACGAGGTATCCGGCGCAGTTGCCTACAATATTAAAGACAATAAAGTTAAGCCACTGTTAACCACTACGCGCGGTATTAACCCCTACCAAACGGGTTTAGGTAGAGTGATTGGTGCAACGCCCAATTCAAACCATGTATTTATGCCAGCCTGGGGGGATAACCACCCTGTTCGCTACAACCTTTATAAAGTTAATTTAAAAACGGGCAAAGGCAAACGCGTAGGCAAAGGCCGCAGAGATACACGCGGGTGGTTTATCGATGCTCAGGGTAAAATTATTGCCCGTGAAGACTTCGATGAAGATGCTCAGGTTCATTCGTTGTATTCCTACCTTGATAAAAAACCCCAAGAAGTTTATCGATTGGATACTAAACTCCCTAAACTGGACTTTCTTGCAGTCTCTAAGGATGCTAAATCGCTATTGTTTTTGTCCACAGAAGATAACCAAAAACTGGTTAAAAAAATTAGCTTAGTCGATGGAAGTATTAGCAAGCCACTCTATAGCATTAAAGATGGCCATATCGACGCCCTATTAGTAAGCAACAACAGCCAATTTATAGGTACTGTGTTTAGTGGATTAAAACCGAGTTATAAATTTGTAGACCAACAACTCCAAACTCAATTCGATAAAGTTGCCGCGAGTTTTCCGGGTAGCAGTATTTACCTCCGTGGCAGTAGCCACGATTTACAACAGTGGCTTATTCAAGTAAGCGGCAATGATTTTGCCAATGCTTACTTAACCTTTAACCGCGCCACAGAAAAGTTTACCTTTTTGGCCAGAGAATACCCGCAAATCGACCAACACCAAATTGCCGAGATTACCGCTATTGAATACCCGGCCAGAGACGGGCTCTCTATACCGGCTGTGATTACCTGGCCAGAGCAGGCTAAAACCAACGAGCAGCGCAAGCAGTTGCCGCTCATAGTGTTACCCCACGGCGGGCCCAACACCTACGATAGCGTTAGGTTCAATTGGCTTACCCAAACCTTGGCCAAGCTTGGTTATCTGGTACTGCAACCAAATTATCGAGGCTCTACCGGCTTTGGTAATGAGTTCCATAAAGCGGGCTTTGGTCGCTGGGGCTTGGAGATGCAAGACGATATTACCGATGGGGTTAATTTTTTAATCGAAAATGGCGTAGTAAATAAGGAACGCGTATGTATCTTGGGTGCATCTTACGGCGGCTATGCGGCGCTTGTGGGGGGGGTTTCTACACCTGAGTTATACCAATGTGTGATTTCTATTAATGGTATTTCCGACATTAAAGATTGGGTCGATTACACCATCGACCATGCGGCTTCTGATGGCGAATGGTTAGAAAACTACTGGGAACAGGTATTTGGTAACAGCAAAGAGAGAAAAGCCGATTTAAAGCAGGTATCACCGTTGTTTTTTGCCGATAAAGTCACAGCTCCCATTTTGTTAATACACGGCAAGAGCGATACGCGAGTACCGATTGAGCAATCGGTAAAAATGCACAAGGCGCTTAAAGAAGCTAGTAAGAATTCTGAGATCGTTATTCTCGAAGGCGAGGACCATTGGCTATCAACCAGTGATTCTCGCCTGCAAACACTTCAATTAATTAAAGCATTCTTAAGCGACCACAACCCGGTTAGTCACTAGAATTCATGTGGTGGGATATACTCGCGGGGTTGGTAGGCCTCGCGGGTTGTCTCGGTGGGGTCTCGACTAGCGTTTACGCCTACGGTATACGGTAAGATAAACTCTCGATAGGCGGGCTCTGAAGGCGCAGCTTTATTAAGAACCACATCGTACATAGCTCTAGTTACTTTTAAATCTTGCCGATTATCGTCCAACTTGCTGGCCAGCTTTCTAACTTTTACCACTTTTCCATCTCGATCGACCAGTAGCAAACTCAGGAAATTGTTATCGGATTTCCTGAAGTTACGTCGTGCTTCGCTAATATCTGCCTTGGAAGTAGTAAAACTAGGGTATTGCGATGCAGAGTTTGAGCCGCAACCCGCGAGCACTATTAATCCAAGTAGTACACAAAGTTTTTTTATATTTTTCAAATATTGGCTCACAATAAAATTCATTTTTACTTGTATTCCTTTGCTCGGTTATTAACTTATTATTAAATTAGGAACTATTAAAACCAAATAAAAATTTAGTAAACAAGCTCCCCGCTTACTGCACACTTTTCAACCACTCTGGTAAATCTAATTTTCTCAAAGAACGCCATTAATTGCATCGCCACTGTAACCCACTCGTTTAACTGAGGGTATGAATAGGCAAAACTAATTCGTAACAAAATCGTTAACGGTGTAAGGCGTAAAAATACCATTCACTCTTACGAACCTCAAGGTTATCGTAAACAGCTTGAGCCGCGGTATTATCTTTAGCCGTTAGCCACTGTAACCGATGCGCGCCCTGGGCAAGGGCGTAGTCGTGGCAATGCTGGATGAGTTGTTTGGCAATGCCTTTACCGCGGTGTTCTGGCAAGGTAAATAAATCGTTCATTACGCCAACTTTGGCGGGTATCGTGGAGGCAAATGTAAAGTACACGGTGGCAAAGGCTGCAGCTTGGCCGTCTTGGTAGAGAAACTGGCAACCGCCTGGCTGATTCGGCCCGAATTGAGCAAAGAACTCGCGGTTTTTTTGATCGGAGATTGATGCTACGCCATAAAACTCTTGGTACAAACGCACTAACGGCAGCAATTGCTCCAAGTTATTGCTATCGACAACTTCAATCATTGATTTTTTCCTTTAGCCATTGTTGCCAGCTATTCACTCTTTATTTTGTTTAAACATCACTATCTTGTATAAATATTACTCGCATAAAACAAGCATTAATGACGCACTTATAGGAAGCTCTGAGTTAATCAGAGTTTCCTATGTAAACTCGCCTATGTGGGATAGTTTTCGTAGCCCGGCATGATGGTTAAGGGCAAATTTTCTGGGCTTTCGAAATGGCCTTTGCCGGGAACATAGTTGATTTCCAGGCGAATACCTTCCAAATCTTCAAACAACAACGAGTAATATCCCGGTGCCCAGTCGCCATCTTCTGGAGGGTGGACGATTTTTACGTTGTTTTCAACCAAAAACTCGTACAGGGCGTCGATGTCTTCGCGGCACTTCGCTCTAAAACATAGGTGATGCAATCCGGCTTGACGCTGGCTAAAGGGGCTGTCTCGGCGCTCTTCGTCCGATCGCGTAATGGCAATGGCGGTTTTACCGCCGATCATGTACAAACCTTGCTTAGCTTTCACCACCGGCTTCATGCCCATAAAGCCCAAAACTTTCTCGTAAAAAATCATGGAATCTTGTAGGTTGTTTACCGTGAGTTGGATGTGAGCAATGCCGTTAATTTCGATCATTTTATTATCCTCTAGTTGGGTTATCGTATGAACGGATCTTCTTATATCTCGCGGATTATTTTTACTAAGGTCGAACAACTAAGGCCTGTTGACACTAATTTTAGCACTCTCATACACTCCATACGTTTCCACGTAAAAATAGAGCGATTACAGAACAGTCTTGCAGAAACCACAAAAAAAGCCCCTAATGACTTAGGGGCCCCAATGGATTGGCTCAATTAACATTACGCCAGCACCGAGGTATGAGTTGCAAACCTCAGGCTTTGTATTAACGGCTTAACACACTTTTACAAACCCAACTCCTGCTCATACCCAGGCACGCCCGACATATCCGGCAAGTTATGGGCAATGCCTTTGTGGCAATCGATACAGGTTTTCTCACCGGCAGCCAACGCACTGCTGTGTTGATTGGCGGCGCGAATGGATTGACTGGTGAAATCCATGGAATCAAAGTTATGGCAATTGCGGCACTCTAAAGAGTCATTGGCTTTTAGCCGCGCCCATTCGTGCTCGGCAAGCTCTCGGCGCTTGTCTACAAATTTTTCCCGCGTGCTAATGGTGCCAAATATTTTACCCCAAACTTCTTTGGAAGCTTGCATCTTGCGAGCCATTTTATCCGTCCAGTTGTGCGGCACGTGGCAATCTGAGCAAGTAGCACGCACGCCAGAGGCGTTGCTGTAGTGAATAGTGTATTTGAGTTCAGCAAATACGTTAGCTTCCATTTCGTGGCAACTGGTGCAAAAGGTTTCGGTGTTAGTAAATTCCATAGCGGTGTTAAAACCGCCCCAAAAAATAATGCCCGCGGTAAAACCACTCACCGTTAACAAGCCCAGCGATAAGTGCGCCGAAGGCCTGCGCATGGCAGCGATTAATCGTTTAAAATTATTCATTAATTTTTTCATATCAATGATCTTGCTCTCGACTGAGCACATCCATATCGATGAACTTATTTTCTACTAATGGTTTAACATCATGCTGAACCACATGGCATTGTGTACAAAAATAACGAGCCGGTGTAACGGAAGCCAAAAAGTCACGCTCGCGATTCATATAATGCGTAATGCTTACCACCGGCGCTTGTGAGGCTTCGGCTTGCAGACGACCGTGGCAACTCAAGCAGCGATTAAAGTCTTTGTTTAATTGATAGAATTCAATCTCGTGGGGAATAGTCGGCGCAGCTTGTGGATAATCTCGCGTACGTTTTAAATCCCTATTTTCTACTTTAGGCATTAGCGGCGGTTCATCTGAGTCGGCCAATTTGGTCTCACCGCGAATGGTTGGCAGTGAGGCATCGGCCAAGAGTTGACCCACACTGAATACAGTAAACACCATTAAACTGAGTGTTAAAATTTTCTTAATCATTATTGCCTCACTAAACCTTAACGACTTTTACAGCGCATTTTTTAAAGTCAGTTTGTTTGGAGATGGGATCGGTCGCATCCAGCGTGACTTTGTTAATTAACTGACTGGCATCAAACCAGGGTACAAACACCAGTCCACGCGGTGGCTTGTTGCGGCCACGGGTTTCGATGCGAGTAATTATATTGCCTCGACGCGATACCACTTTCACTTCATCACCGCGACGCATGCCGCGCTCTTTGGCGTCGTCTGGGTGCATAAAACACACGGCATCCGGTACGGCGCGATACAATTCCGGCACCCGTTGAGTCATGGAGCCTGAGTGCCAATGCTCTAACACGCGGCCAGTACATAGCCACATGTCGTATTCATTGTCTGGGCTTTCGGGAGGCGGCTCATAAGGTAGCGCAAATACCACGGCTTTATCGTCGGGCTTGCCGTAGAACTGCCAGCCGGTGCCGGCTTTTACGTAAGGATCGTAGCCTTCTTTATAACGCCAACGCGTTTCTTTGCCATCGACCACAGGCCAACGCAATCCGCGTACTTGGTGGTACACATCAAAATCGCCTAAATCGTGCGCGTGCCCGCGACCAAAACTGGCGTATTCTTCAAACAAACCTTTCTGGATGTAAAAACCAAAATCTTTTGCTTCTTGGTTGTTGTATTCGTTGTCTGCTTGTTCCAACGGGAATTGATTCACTTTGCCGTTCGTAAACAAAACTTCGTACAAGGTTTTGTTTTTGTATTCGGGGTTTTGTTGTAACACGTCGGCGGGCCAAACTTCATCGGTGGTAAAGCGTTTGGAAAACTCCACCACTTGCCACATGTCCGATCGAGCGTCTCCTGGGGCATCCACTAATTGATGCCAAAATTGCGTTCTGCGCTCCGCGTTGCCGTACGCCCCTTCTTTTTCTACCCACATGGCGGTAGGCAGAATTAAATCGGCAGCGATGGCCGTTACGGTGGGATAGGCATCCGACACCACAATAAAATTATCCGGGTTGCGATATCCGGGCAGTGTTTCTTCGTTTAAATTGGGGCCAGCTTGTAAGTTATTATTAACCTGAATCCAGTAAACGTTAATCTCGCCGTCTTTTAATTTACGACTTTGCAATACCGCATGAGCGCCGGGCACACCGTTTAAAATACCTTCGGGCAATTTCCATATTTTTTCGGCGATGGCTCGATGCTCAGGATTTTTAACCACCATATCGGCCGGCAAACGATGGGAAAAGGTCCCAACTTCTCGCGCTGTGCCGCAAGCAGACGGTTGCCCCGTTAGTGAGAATGGACTGTTGCCCGGCTCGGAGATTTTGCCCACCAACAAGTGCACGTTATAAATTAAGTTATTAACCCAAACCCCGCGAGTGTGCTGATTTACTCCCATGGTCCACAAAGACATGACCTTGGTATTGGGATCGGCGTACAACTTGGCAATTTTTTCGATGGTTCTTTTGGGTACGCCCGACATTTTCTCGGCGTAATCCAGTGTATAGGGTTTAACAAATTCGGCGAATTCTTCAAAGCCAATGGCTTCGGAGCCGCCGGCTTTATAGGCATTGGCGGCTTTTTGTTGCAGCTCGTGCTCGTCGCGCAAGCCATAACCAATATCGGTATTGCCCTTGCGGAAGTTAACGTGTTGTTTTACGAAATCGTGATTGACGTGGTCGTTTTCGATGATGTAGTTGGCAATCGCATTTAATAAAACCAAATCCGATTGTGGCGTGAACACAGCGGGAATATCCGCTAGGTCGAACGAGCGATGTTCGTAAGTCGACAACACCGCAACTTTAACATGGTCATGGCTTAAACGACGATCGGTAATGCGCGTCCATAAAATGGGGTGCATCTCTGCCATATTCGAGCCCCAAAGCACGAATGCATCGGAGTGTTCGAAATCGTCGTAGCAGCCCATCGGCTCATCCATACCAAAGGTACGAATAAACCCCCCAACCGCCGAAGCCATACAATGGCGCGCGTTGGGATCGATATTATTCGATAAAAAGCCCGCCTTCATTAATTTTACTGCGGCGTAGCCTTCCCAAACAGTCCACTGACCCGAGCCAAAAAAACCCAGACCATCTGGGCCTTTGGCTTTAATCGTAGCTTTCCATTTTTCGGCCATAATATCGAACGCTTCGTCCCACGAGACAGGTTCGAATTCGCCATTCTTATCGTATTTTCCGTTTTTCTTTCGCAACAGCGGCTTGGTCAGTCGATCTTCGCCGTACAGAATTTTTGATAAAAAATAGCCCTTTACGCACGACAAGCCACGGTTGACTTCACACTTGGCGTCACCGTGGGTGGCTACCACACGGCCTTTTTTAGTAGCGACGCTGATACCGCACCCGGTACCGCAAAACCGACAGGGTGCTTTCGACCAATTTAAGCGATTGGCGCCATCAGAAGCCACTAGGTTACTGGTGGCCGCAGGCAAACTCACACCGGCTACGGCAGCGGCAGTAGCAGCGGCTTGCGCTTTTACGAGGTTTCTACGAGTAATTTCCATGATGCTTATCTACGTTGCGGTTGTGGGTTTTATCGTTAAAGTTCTCTATGAGATATAGAGATTTTTTAAATAGAGATGTAATTGTTTTCGTCGGTTGGCTTATTTTATTAAATAAGTGAAAAGTACGCGCCTACTCACTCTTTTTATTTAATCCAACTCAAATTAATACACAAATAGTTTAATCGCTGTATTTTGTACAAGCCTATGTAACAAATAGAGTTTTGCTACGCTCGGATTTTTATCAGGCAAAGAAGTACAACCATAACTTTGGTTTAGGCGCAGTCGCTGGTTTCGTCCAAAACTTCCTGATAAATCAAGGCGCATTGATAAACACCGTGTTGGGCAGCAATGGCATCGACTGCGCCAGTAACCGCTCGGCTATTCGTTTGCTCGACCACGATAACCAATTTACCGGAGTTATCGCCCGCATGAATTTCTACACCCTCCAAACGAGCAATAAAATCCGTAATGCCGTCGAGAAAATCCGGATTATAGAAAACAACGAAACTGCAAATGTAAACTTCCTGAGTCATTTCAGACACCTTACGCACTGGGCGGGCCGATAAGCATTTGGGAAATCCAAACGATAAAACCGTAGGTGCCAACAATGCCAATGGCGAGCATAGGGAATAAAATAAAGGTAATGATTAGAAAAGCTTTTATTTCTTCTGATTTACTGGCGGGCTCAATATTGGAATTCTCTGACATGTTACTTGCCTTGCTTGATTTTTTTAGTAACAGTAGAATAATAGCTCAGCTTGGTACAGAGCACAAGCTTGATTTCAATCAAGTAAGCTTTGTTGACACTAAAATAACGATTAATATTTTTTAATGCCGTGGAAAATTAAATTAAGCATTAACTTTATCGGTTACATTTTAACCACCAAGTAACAGTTATGTGGCAACGAAATTACAAAGGTATTTCAATTAATCATACAATCGTATTTTTTAATATCGACTTAGAGTAAACAACCAATTAATTTGTATTTTTCTAAATTAGATAAGCTTTAACACAGCTTTTTTAATTGTTTTGCATTCCGATTTCGATAACTTAGGGTCAGGCGTTTGAGACACCATACCAATATCAATAATCGCAACTGTCTTTGCTCCCACAGTTTGCGCGGTTTTCTTCAGTACACTGCGCGTGTTAAATCCGATTCTCGCTAAAATTGAGGGTGCAGCACTGGAGGTTACCAACACCGCTTTTTTTAATGCACTACCTTGTTTACGTTTTTTGGGTGCGGGCGTACCCCAGGGCCAATAAGCGTAGGGAACTAAGCGTTCCATAAAGCGTTTAAACACAGCGGTAACCGTGCCAAAATTTGTCGGCGAGGCCAACACTAAACCATCGGCAGTTTCTATTTTCTCAATTAATGCGTGCATACCATCATCGATAACACAATGTCCCGGCTGCGAACCCGATTGCTGTGTACACTCCCGGCAATTTAAACAAAATTCGATGGGATAATTACGTAGATGAACGGTTTCCACGCTCGCACCCAAACGCTTAGCTTCCTCTGTTAATAATTTCAAAATTGAGTCGGTTACACCGCCATCGCGGTAGGAGCCATCGATAAATAGTAAGTGCATGATTTTAACCTCGCGGGCCGTGTATACAGTACTTTGTTTATCATTTTAAAATACTTTAACAACTGTGATTTACTCGCCTGTTTTTTAATTGCCTGTTATTTATTTCCCTGTTATTTACTAAATCATGAAATAAACGGAATTAACTAACCATTCCAAACAATCGACTCGCCTTTATCGGTAACGGCATACAGCAAGCAATCACTTTTAGCGATACCAAAGTTGGCGGTAATCATAAACGCCTTAATGGCTTGAGCGGGATACAATTCTCCATCGATGATTCTCAGTACTTTATCGCGAATATCGCGACCGTTACAATCGATAATACGAAAGCAGTCCATGCCTTTGTTGCCCACCCAACCCAATCTTACATCCGGTTTTATTACGCCAAAATTGAAGTGTTCTATATCGGGTCTCAGAGTTATATCATTGTTGTTACTGGGTTCGTAGTCGTAGGTTAGCGTTATTGCCTCGGGAATTTCCACTCGCACGGGGTTTTTTAACACTTCTATGCCCCAATCGGTATCCGGTTCTTGCAGTACGTTGTCGGAGCGAATAAACCGTAACAATCCTTCCCAGGCGCAAAGGTGCGCGTGTTCATCCTGGGCACCGCCGCACTCCACCGTTACAGTGGGCACCTCTCGCTCAGAATATTCCATCAACGCGCCCAACCTAAGTTGGGTAACCATTAATCGTTCGGTAAATAACCCGGTGAGCGATTGATGCTCGGCGTCATTGGTGACGGTTACAGCAAATGAAGGCCCGGTACCCGAGGTGTTGTGAATATCGATAAGCGCCTCGGGACGCAGTGTGTGTAAATGCTCAAGTAACTCGCTAGCCACCTGCCCTTCTAACCCTTCGTAGGGGGCGTTAAAGCATCGGTTCAAATCGCGCCCATCGGGCAATTGACGATTGTTAAACACCGGCGGCAGTCTTGCCGCCCACACATTACCGATAAAAAATACTAAATTGACCGGAGGAACTTCCTGCAACAATAACCATTTGTGAACGGCAAAAAAACCGGAGGGTTCGTTGCCGTGCAAGAGCGTGGCAACTGCGCGGGTTCTGCTGGAATCCTTACCCGTAATTTTTATTAAGGTGGGTTTTTCCAAGTGTTGTAAAAACTCATAGGGAGTTTTACCAATAACATTTAAGCTTGGGTTTTCTAGCACGGTGATCAAGGTTGTAAACTCCATTCGTGCAAGGGTTTACCACTTGCGTTGTTGGCAATGTATTGTTGTAACATTAATTGATGCGCGGTTAATTTGTCGTTTGCGTGGCCGTATTGCTCAACCATCGTCCTCTGCCATCGAGCACCGGAAATTCGATTTTCCATGCGTCCTTCGATGATTGAAAATAATCGATCAATTTCGGACTCCACCATATCGGTGGTTAACAATGCGTTTTTAGCCAACGGAATTAATTCGTTAGCTATGGTAATAAATGATGACTCTTTGAGTGCGTAGTTTTTTTCATCGGGCCAAATTAGATCGGCATCCATGCCGTATTTCGCAGCCCGGTAGAAATTTAGCTCGGCGTAGTGAAACGGCATGATGGCTTTAATGTCGTCTATTTTATCCATTAAGGCTTTGGCTGCACCAATTAAAAATAAACCATTCGCGCTCATGTCCGCGGCAGTGGGTCCTGCCGGCAAGGCGCGCATTTCGATGCGCAAATGGCCGCCGTCGTGCCAATCGTATACGGCGCGATTCCAAGGCCAAGTGGTACCGTGGTGCAAACTTAGCGCTTGCAGTTTCGGCGTTTCGCCGTCTGCGAAAGTTTGTTGTGGATCTTCCTCACCGAGAATTGGAATAATCGGTGGGTACAATGCCGCCGAAGCGGCGAAAGCGTCCCAGGCACTGCCCAACCAACCGTAGCCAAAATACACTCGCGGTGGGTGACGCCAGGCTTTTTCGCTGGGCGAGCGGGTATCGATGGATTGTTTAAACAGGGCGATACGCGTTTCATCCCATAAATTATTTTGCAGCAAGCCGGGCGAATTGGCAGCAATCGCCAAAACAATCGGTGTAACCAATTGTATGGCATTGTAGTACTGGGTAAATTGATGGGTGGGAACGCGCCAATGCAGCTGATAGGAGGTGTTGGCACCTTCTAAGGTTACGTAGTTGGTGCTGATATTAAGCCGCTCTTTACCCGCTATGTTTATTTTAAAAGGCTCGCCGCGCATGTCCCGTAAGGCGCGCGACAGCACCTGATAACGCGGTAAATCGGTCATCATTTTTAAACTAAAATCCTGGGGCCGCAGTGTGGGCAATATACCAATGGGGACCAATTGTCCGCCCAGTTGTTGCGCCACCCGGTTGCAATTGGCTGTCGCCTGCTGCAATTGTTGCTCGGCAAGCGCAAACGGTTCGCCCTGAAACGCCTGCGGGCTGAGATTGTATTCCAAATTAAACCGATTGAGCTCCATGGTTACCAGCGGATCTTGCAACTGATCGGCTATTTGCAGGTTAATGGGTTTGACGAAGCCCTGTTCATCAACAATATAAAACTCAACTTCGGCACCCAAACTTGCTGGCCCGTCACCGAAGCCGTCTTGCGCCAAAACCGATTTCAACACTGCCAGATCACGGCGTACCTGTACCGCAAATTTCTGGTAATCCGCTGTATCGAACTCGGTTTTGGTAATCGATAACCCCATAGTCGTATCCCCGCTGCCATAGACGCCCTAACCCTTAGCCTAACGCTAAGTTTAGCCAAGATGCCAGGAGGTTTATCAAATTACCGCTAGATACTGAACAATGGATGAGGCGAGGGAGGGTAATAAATGGCAGAGAAAAGCAGAAGAGCAGAAGAGCAGCAACAAGTATGGGGTTAATAATTCGAGTATTCGAGGGTTTTGCCAGCACGGTTACTATCGGGTCAGCACATCCTTGTGCTAAACCCCTGTTTAAACTGCTTTGACTTTAGTACTTTAAGCCAAAACGTTTTCTAAAATACTTGTCGATTACGTAAAGAGTTTGAAGATCGACTAAATCCTTGTAGCATTTTTCCCCATGAATTTCGCAGTTGGTAATGTACAAAGACACCGGGACCTCCAATTTTTTTAGCGCTTTACGTTTGAATTTTTCATGGCATTCGGTACAACCGTGTTGGCTTTTTCGACCTTGTACAAACGCTTTGCCTCGATCGTATTCGGGATCTACTCGTGGCGGAGCATTAAAATTGCCAGTGCTGCGCGGTATAAATCCGCCCCCTGAGGCCACGCTGTGTTGTGCAATTAACGCCAGTAAAAAAGCACTCACAAGCACAGGAAAAGCTTTTAGAAATCTTAATTTAAACACCCTTAACTCCTATTTTTTTCTGCTTTGTACACAAGATAAATTGGTTTAGTTAAAATACTTAGCCATTTTATAAACGCCAGATAAAACACCCAACCCAGCATTTTACTGGCCGCCCCCATAACCCCGCGAAAAGAACCGCTGATTCGCGATACCGTGGCATTTTGCTGTGCCTTTACCGGCACAGAGACAACACGCATGCCCAAGTTATAAGCCTTGCATTGCATTTCTACGGTCCAGCCGTAGTTGCGATCCGACATATTCAGTGCTTGAAGCGCCTGCCAGCGGATAGCCCGCAATGGCCCTAGATCGCGGCAGTTAACTCGCCAAATAGCTCGAATCAAACCGCACACTAACCAATTCCCCAAGCGCTGCTGGGGCAACACCGATTTTGCGCCGGCCAACTGCCGACGACGCTCCCCCACGCAGAGATCTGCGCCGTTGCTAATGGGATCGATTACGGCTGGCAATTGATTTACGGGCTCCGATTGGTCGGCATTGTAAAAAACCACAGCATCGGGCAATACCCCCCCCGCCTGTATAAATTTAATGGCCGCCAAACAGGCCGCGCCGTAACCCTGCCGGCCTTCAAACACCACGCGAGCGCCGGCGGCTTTGGCTAAACTTGCCGTACTATCGGTGGAGGCGTTATCGCACACGATTACCTCGGATAAAAGCTTGACACCAGCGCGCGCCTCTAGTGCTAACAATTGGCTCACCGTATCGGCGATGCATTCTGCCTCGTTGTAAGCCGGTACCACCGCGACTACAAAAAAGGCATTACTCACAGACGCTTTAGGGCCATTCAAAGAACGTGATTGATTACTGATCGCTGTATCGCTGTGGGTATTTATTAGTGGAGTATGGGGCATATGCGCGGTATTTAAGCGGTATTTACAACCTGTACGAAGCTGTCTGTTTAGCTCGGTTTATTTGAGTTTGTTTACTTCAGAATTCTTATACTCAAAGTAACAACTCAAACTAAGTGTCTGAATCAACCGGCCTGGTTGGATAATTTTGACCGGGTAAATCGGCAATAACAACAACTAATGGGTCACGATTAGTTAAAATGTTAGACTTTGGCCGATTCGCCAAGCCCGGAATTCTTTAAGAACCTCTGATTAGCCCAGAGGTTCCTCCTGCACAAGGATGTGCAAGCCAGTTGTCATAGGTTAATTTCACAAGAATAATCCCAATTCGATAAACTTAGCGCCTACCCCGCTTAAAACCTGTCGCATTAACACAGAGACGTAACGTGATCAATCGTGAAATACTCAACCCCAATAATTCAACATTACTATTGAATAAACTCCCTGTTTTTTTAATAGCGATTAGCGTGATTTTATGGGCTTTGTTATCCAGCTTTTCTCAAGAATACGCAGAAATTACATTAACCCAATTTTATAGTTTGCTGTGGCCTACCACCGTTATATGGTTAATTTTAGCATTACTCCCTGAGCAACAATTGCGGAATAATTTTAATATAATTGTTATTGCTGCCATTGTAATTCGAATACTGGGATTTTGGAGCGCACCCATATTGGAGGACGATCATTTCCGCTACTTATGGGATGGATATTTAGTCCTGGAGTACGGTAATCCTTACGCTTGGACTCCCGCCGAGTTCTTTAGCCGGGACGACCTGCCCAACGACGCAACCCGTTGGCTCGACGGTGTTAGCTATCCCGATTTACCCACGGTTTACGGCCCGGTGTGTGAAGCAATATTTGCACTGAGCTATTGGTTGGATAGCTCAGCCCTGTGGCCACTTAAGTTTTTAATGATTTGCGCAGACCTAGGTATTTTATTGTTGCTTAAACGCTGGGCCAGCATTCGTGGTTGGGTGCTGTATGCACTTTGCCCACTGATTATTCACAGTTTCGCTTTTAACATGCATACCGATGTGTTGGCGGTTTTCTTCTTGCTCCTGGCTTTTTATGTTCAGCAATGTAATTTTCGGCAATCTAACCTATTGATCGCCGTCGTCGCGGCCGTTGCCTTTCTTACCAAGCCGTTTGCGTTATTGGCCCTGCCTTTTCTGTTTCGACTGAATATCTTAAATTGGTTAGTTTGGTTGGGTTTGGTTATATCGGTAGAGTTGTGCTTTTATCTAACCGGTGGCACCCAGTGGCAATCGGTGTTTTTAATGGGTTCTAACTGGCAATTTAATGCGGGGCCTTGGTTAATTTTTAGCTACTGGGCCTCACCTAAAGCTGCCTCACTAATTTGGTTGATTTTATTATTAGCGTGCTTTTCAATTATTTTTTATCGGCGCTATTTTACCCCTTTTAAGCTTAACAGCTATTTTCTCCCTAAATTCCAAGAAAAACCTTTTACTATTTTTCGTGGAGATTATTTATACGGAGTGTTTTTATTATTCGGAGCGGTGGTAAACCCCTGGTATTTTGTTTGGGTATTGGTGTTCTCCGCCATTTACCCCACATTTTGGAGCTGGACGGCAGCAGCGGTATTGATGTTGTCGTACACCTCAGGAATTAATTTAAGCGATACAGATTTAGGGCTTTATCAAATTCCGGAGAGGATTCTTTGGTGGGAATACGGATTAATATTTGTGGCTTTAATTGCAGATGGGATATATCGGTATCAACAAGTCAAAACTGTTGCCCGCAGATAAATGCTGGATTCATTTTACTCAGGCACAATAATCCGCCAGATCTATCCTACAAACATTTTTCATATAAAACAATAAACCCAATAAGTCAGAAAAACTTACTGGGTTGTTATTACCGGCACTCGTATTGCTACGATTAATGATTTGCTACTTGGAAACTTGCAAAATACTTTTGGTAATTCTGGCTCTGGCCAGCGTTTTTTCACCCGATTTTGCTTCCACATCCATAAAACAGAGGTTGCGGCCTTTCTTTAGAACGGTCGACTTAAATACCACGTCCTCTCCGGCGCGCGCCGAGCGCATAATGGATACGTGCATATCGTGGGTTACCGCATCTTCGTCGTCACCCAACAGGCTGAGCATTCCGGCGTAGGCACAAACATCGCACAACGTGTAAGTAACACCGCCATGATAAACACCCAGTGGATTGGTGGTGTTTTCGTTAACTTTTGCCGTTAACACACCGCTGCCTTCGTTGGAGGTTATATCGACGACCCCCAAATATTGATGCAAAGGCAAATTGATTAGGTTTTTTAATCGATCAGACACAGCTACCTCTCAGATCAAATACTCCAAAAAACGGAGCTATTCTACCTGAGATTGTCGCCATACACAGCTCTAATCCCTAAAATCTTACAAAATGCGAATTCTAGCGCGCGCTCTGGGCGTCAATGGCGGATTTTAATGTTAATCGCCCTCGCCATTTATTTGAGCTGAGTAGGTCTGAGAGCAACTCGATTAAGGTAATCCCGCTCGGGCTACCGGCACCTTCACCGTTTCGATTTTGCCGACTAGGCCTGGTTTATAGAGATCGGAGGTGAGCACAAATAAAGTTTTACCATCGTCACCCCCCAACATACAGGCGTAGGGATAGGTCTCTACGGTAACGCGATCAAGAATTTCGCCGCCTTCGCGCACTCGCAATACCTCGCGGCGATTGTTGGGCGAAGCCACCCAAATCGCCCCTTCGGCGTCCAAACAAATACCGTCGGGATTAACACGATCCATAATGGCATTGCTGTCTCTCACAATACCCAAATCATCGAACGCCGCCCAAATTCGACGATTACTGAGCTGACCGTTCGGCTCAATATCGAACGCAGTCAGGCGTCCGGCGTAGGTTTCGCCAATGACTAAGGTTTTGCCGTTATCGGTAATCACACTGCCGTTGGGAAAAGCCATATCCTCAGCAACAATGCTTGCGCAACCATCCGGTGTAACGCGGATAATTTCCGCGGTTTTGGCAACTGGTGTACCCAAAGGTGCACCAAAATTACCGATGTAGGCGTTGCCCTCGGTATCCACCACCATGTCGTTGCAGTGATAACTGGCCAGTTCGCTTAAATCGGCCAACGTCGACAATTGATTGTCGGCGTATTTAAGCAGCAACCGTTTGCGCATGGAAACCACCAACAAAGCACCACAGGGCAACCAGCCCAAACCGGAAGGTTGATCATCCAGCTCTAATACGGTTTTTACTTTGCCGGTTTCATCCACGTTGGCGACTTTAAAGGTGCGGAAATCGGAGAACCATAGTTTGTTATCGTACCAGCGAGGACCTTCGGGAAAACCTAAATTGGCGACAAGTGTGGTGGTTGTTTTAGACATAGACAATAAACTTCTGAACGTAAATTATTATTTTAAGTGTATTAATTACTAATGGGCGAACGATCTGTCGTTGCCTCTTTTAAGAGCGCTCTAATTAAAAGAATCTTAATTACAAGAACCTCTATTACGAAAATCTTGGTTGAGTAGCGGCTAATTAAGAAACTCTAAAAATCCGCCGAGCCAATTTTTTCGACTCAATTAAAAAAACGCGGTATTAAAAACAATTAGTCTACTTTGTACAAGCTTCTTTTGGGTTCTGCCATTACCCGTTTTACCATTGGTTCGAACACATCCAAGGGAATTTCTGGCTTGGAGGCATCGAAGGCAATGTTATCGTACTTGGCAACAAACCGTGCTGTGTACTCGTAGTGTTCGCAATCTTTAAATTGATCGCGCATATTGCGATCCAAACCAATGTGGTGAAAAAAGTTGTAGCCCTGAAAGATAGCGTGGTGTTTTATCATCCAGTGATTAGCTTCAGAGACGAACGGCTCTAAAATAGCGGCGGCTACATCGGCGTGATTGTAACTACCCAACGTGTCACCAATATCGTGCAGCAGAGCGCAAACCACATATTCTTCGTCTTCGCCGGCCTGAGCCGCCAATTCCGCCGTTTGCAGACAGTGTTGTAGTCGATTAATCGGAAAACCGCCAGAATCCTGACTCAATAATTGTAAATGCTGAAGAATTCGATCCGGCAACGCGGCCATGTATTTGGCTTGCTCGGTAACGATGATTTGCCAGTCTTCGGCGGTGCTTTCGGTAAAGGATTTAAAATGTGTTTTCACAAACCTCTCCTTTTCATTAATTATTGTTTTTATTGAATACTGTTATCGGAATTTGTACTTATTGTATAAACGCCGCGCTGTAGGAGTTATACGTGAGAAAATCTCTGCAAGCAAACTAGCCCGCGAGTTTTTTACACCCCCCCTGTTTTACAATTCGCTGGGTGGTTGCAGGAAATTTATCCAACATTGCGGGTGTGCGTATGGGGCGCGGCACTAGGATTCCGCCACAATTAGGACAAACACCTTTTAACAAAACATCTTTGCACGTTTCGCAAAAAGTGCATTCGAAGGTGCAGATGTAGGTATTTTCGCTTTCTGGAGGTAAATCTTTATCACAACATTCGCAATTAGGCCTTAATTCCAACATACCCTCACCTCATACTGTAATTTTGCGACAAACAATGAGATTGGAAAGGTAGTGTACAACCCAGTAGTTTGCCCAACCATCTCAGCATTTTACGCTGAAACACCATCCTACATTATTCGACTGGTTCCACACAGTTGTTGCTTATTGTTGATTATTTAGCAATCCCATTTTAATAACCACGCTAAATGCACCAGCATTAGACTAAGCAAATGAATCGTCCAATAAGTTTATCAGCCGCCATAGGTAATCTATACTCAATCGACTCAATAAATTTATAACACTCAAATTTACATGCCCGCTACGCCCAAAACACCGATTAAGCCAACGCGTTCTTTAGACGAGACTTATATCTCGCTGGTTAAGGACGAGCGCGTTAGCCAAGGCAATCTCACCAGCGCCATGCCGGTGATTAACAAGGCCTGTGCCGAGGCGTTGGCGGTTAGTCGGGTCAGTATTTGGGTTTTAAGTGAAAACCAATCGGAATTAACCTGTTTATCTCTGTATTGCAGAGATACTGATCAGTACGAACACGGCGCTAAGCTCGAAGCGCACGCCTATCCCAGCTATTTTGAGGCTCTTACGAATTCCCGAGTCATCGACGCCTACAACACGCTGAGTGATTCGAGAACACGCGAATTTGCCGATTCCTACCTCAAACCCTTGCGCATCGAATCCATGCTCGACGCCACCATTCGCCACGCGGGCCGCTGCCACGGCGTGCTGTGTTTTGAGATGGTGGGCAGCCCGCGCCTGTGGAGCAAAGAAGAAACCGTATTCGCCGCAACCATTGCAGATTTGCTCTCTCAGCAAATGTTGCTCAATCGCCTTAAATCCAGCGAAGCCCGTTACAAAGCCCTGTTTTCCGGTGCGGGCGATGCCATTTTTGTTTTAGAGAAAGAGCAGATCATCGATTGCAACCCAGCGGCGTTGACCATGTTTAAAGCCACGCGAAACGAGCTGTTGGGTGTCAATCCAGCTCAAATCTCACCGGAACGACAACCTGGCGGTCAAACCTCGAAAGATTTGGCGCAAACGTTGGTTATACGCTGCTACCAAGGCCAGGCACAACATTTTGAATGGCAACATCAACGATTTGACGGCAGCCTATTTGATGCGGACGTCACCCTGAACGCTATCGAGCTAGACGGCTCGGCCATATTGATTGGCCAAGTGCGCGATATATCGGAGAAAAAGCAGGCCGAGCGGCAGGCAAAAATTTCTCAGGGACAGTTGGAATATCGCGCCTCTCACGATTCGTTAACGGGCTTACCCAACCGAGATTGTTTGCACAATTACGTTAACAAACTTATTGGCGTGGTCGAAAAACACGAATCGTCTGTACGGCTGGCGCTTTTGTTATTTGATTTAAATCGCTTTAAAGAGGTAAACGATACCTTAGGCCACAGTACCGGTGATCGAGTTCTAAAGCGTTTGGCAAAATTGCTGCAAAAACAATTAAGCACCATTGGCGGGCGTATTTTTCGCTTAGGCGGCGATGAATTTGTCGTGGTATTTAACAGCCATACTTGCGATGAACCCTTTGATCAACTGGACAAATCTATCAACCAGTACTTGCAAATTCCCATTGATATTGACGAAATTAGCTTGGAAATGAGTGCCAGCATCGGCATAGCGTTGTTTCCTGAGCACGGTACTGACAGCCACGAATTATTGCGATGCGCCGATGTAGCGATGTATCACGCAAAAAATCACGACGGTGCCTCGCCCATTTACGACTTAACCAACGACACCCACAGTAAACGCCGATTGACGATGATGGTGGAGCTGGGCCCGGCCATTCGCGAACAACAAATGGTGCTGCATTTTCAGCCCAAAATCGATATCGACACGGGCTTTGTAACCGGCTGCGAAGCACTGGTGCGTTGGCAGCATCCCACATTGGGTTTGGTGCCGCCGGGGGAATTTTTACCGTTGGCAGAAATGAGTGATTTAATTCACGCGTTGGGGGAATGGGTAATACAAAATGCCTGTCAGCACATTCAACGCTGGCAAAATATGGGTTATCAAATTCCTGTTGCCGTAAACCTATCAGCCCGCAATCTCACCAATTTGCACCTGAGTGAATACATAGAAAAGCAAATAAACGAATTTGGCATTCCCGCAAAATTACTCGAAATCGAAATTACCGAGAGCGCCCTAATTAATCACCCCCAACGAGCGATACACAATTTGCAAAAACTCGACGAACTGGGTGTATCGTTGGCCATTGATGATTTCGGTACAGGGTATTCTTCGTTGAGCTATTTAAAAAAACTACCCATCAATACCTTAAAAATCGATCGCAGCTTTGTACGCGACATGCTTAGCGACGAATCCGATTCAGTTATTGTGGGCTCCACTATCGATTTAGCGCACAACTTTTCGCTTACGGTAGTAGCAGAAGGCGTAGAAAATCAAGAGACGCTAATTGCTTTGGGGGCTAAACGCTGCGATCAAGCCCAAGGCTATTACATTGCTCGGCCCATGCCGATAAACGCGTTTGAGCATTGGTTAAAACAGCAACCCATGCCCAAAATTTAACGTTACAAAGCGCCTTGCTCATCCAACTGTTTCGCCCGTTTATTGCCTTCGTCCGACTCGCCGATTTTCCAATAACTGCTGGCGTAGATTAGATGCTTATCGATGTGCTTTTCTTGCTTAAAATAGCGGCGTAAATCGCGCATCATTTCAAATTCTCCGGCAACCCATACCGCAGGGCTCCCATCCAACCAGGACAACTCGCGCACGCGCTCGGCCAGCAATCGATTGGGGGTTTTGGGCGTGGGGTTGATAACCCAATGCACTGCCATTAAGTCGGGCTTAATTAAATCGACAATGTCGGCCTCGGACATAACTTCGATCACCACTAAGCCTTGGGCATCTGCCGGCAACTGCTCTAAGTTAATGGCGATAGCGGGCAATGCGGTCATGTCGCCGGCGAGAAAATACCAATCTGCCGGAGCCTGGATTAATTTTTTTTCGCCCGGACCAGAAAGCCACAAACCATTGCCCGGCTCCGCTTGTTCCATCCAACAACTGGCCGGCCCTTGATCGCTATTGCCAAAGCTATGAGTCACGCCATCTAAATGCAATTCTTGTTTATCGGCGTCGAAGGCATGAATGGTTAAGGTGCGCTTGCGCACTTGTTTAAAATAACTTTTGTCGTCCAGGCGTTGGCCATCCAGCGAGTGTTCACCTTCTGGCGGAAATAACAATTTAACGTAGCCACTTTCTTGATCGACCGGAAAATCCGCCAATTCGCTGCCAGTAAATACCAAGCGTATTAAATTGGCGCTAACGGCATACTTTTGCGAGAGAATAAGATAGCGGTTACGCTTCATAAATCGGCCAATTAACTGTTGTTGAGTTTGTGAGGTGGAGCTAAATTCAAAGAGATTTTGAATTTAAGAATAAACCGCTTAGAAGATCTCTAAAGGCATTTTAGTGAGCGCTAAAGGCTTTTTAAAGTATCGCTAAAGGCTTTTTAAAGTATCGCTAAAGGCTTTACAAATTGCGGAAGATTCCGTTGTTAGCCCGCCTCTAGAGCCCGCCCTTTAACTTTGGCCACAATAGCACGTAAGCCATTACCCCGTGTGGGGCTTAAATGCCGTTCTAGATCCAGTTGAGCAAAATAATCGTCGATATCAAACGCTAAAATTTGCTCAGCAGTTTTGTGATTATAGGCCGCCATTACAATGGCCAATAAACCGCGCACAATTACCGCATCGCTGTCGACGGTAAATTCAAAGGCATCGCCGTTGTGATCAACTTGCATCCACACATTGCTTTGGCAACCTTTTACCAAGCGGTCTTCGGTGTGCAATGCTTCGTCCATGGCCGGTAATTCTCGGCCTAAATCAATGATGTATTTGTAACGCTCTTCCCAGTCATCAAAAAAGCTGAGGTCGTCAATAATATCCTGTGGGTTTAAATCTGCCATATCACCTGCTTGTGCTAAAAGAACAATCCCGCTTCCAGTTGCGCTTCTTCGCTCATCATATCGCGCGACCAGGGCGGATCGAACACCAAATCCACAGTCACCTGCTGCACATTGGGGACTTTTGCTACGCGATATTTTACGTCGCTCACCAGTACCGGCCCCATACCGCAACCGGGCGCGGTGAGCGTCATTTTAATATCGACGGTACCGCTGGCCTGATCCACCGCCACGTTATAAATTAATCCCAGCTCGACTAAATCGATGGGAATTTCTGGATCGAAAACGGTTTTTAACGCACTCCAAACTTGATCAACCTGAATGTCATCAGAGCCCGGATCGGCAAATTCCAAAACTTCCGGCTCCTGACCAATGGCATCGGCGTCGGTACCGTCGATACGCAGCATATTGCCCTGCCAGGTAATGGTGTAGTTGCCGCCCAAACTTTGATTAATGGTAACGAACTGATCGGCGGGAATCGTCACGGCTTCGCCGGACGGTACTCTGCGCGCAGGACACTCCCGGTTGGTGACCACCATTTTTTGATCCATAAAATACCACTCCAGGATTCTTACAAGGCTCTGATAAAACAGAGTGAATTAACTAACGCTAAAGCTCTCGCCGCAGCCGCATTCGGCCACCACGTTGGGGTTATTGAATTTGATAACATGATTTAGCCCCTCGGTGACCAAATCAATTTCGGTGCCGCGCACCACATCCAGCGCTTTAGGGTCCAGCGCCAGACTCAAGCCGTCGTCCAATTCGATAATATTGTCGCTGTCCTCGGCGTTATCGACAAAATCCAGCACGTAGGCAAACCCCGAACAACCGCTCGTGGTCACGCTCAAGCGAATCAGTTTTTGACCCTGGCTCTCGGCGTTGCGATGAAAATAGCGCAGCGCTTTTTCGGTTACGGCTACCGCTGGTGCATTGGGGTCGAAGGTTGCAACCGTCATAGAATCTCCAGCAAATTTAGGGGTTTAATCGGTAAAATAAGCAACTTATGCCTGCAACATCATTTGCGTTTTTTTAAGGCCCACCGCCAAGGCGTCCACTTCTTCTAGCGTGTTGTAGATCGCGAACGAGGCTCTCGCGGTGCCCGGAACGTTTAAGCGTCCCATCAGCGGCTCGGCACAGTGGTGACCGGTGCGAATGGCAATGCCCTGACGATCGAGCAAAAAACCAATATCGGCCGGGTGACCGCAGTCCATGACAAAACTCACCACCGAGACTTTATTGGGGGCGGTACCCACCAAGCTCAAGCTTTCGATGTCCTGCAATTGTGCCGTGGCACTGCGCAACAATGCCTGCTCGTGATGGTGCAAATCCTGCCGGGGCAGTTGTTGAAACCACTCGATGGCCCGAGCAAAACCGATGGCATCGGCCACATTGGGTGTGCCGGCTTCAAAACGATAGGGCAGCACATTCCACTGGGCATCTTGATAGGAAACCGTAGTAATCATCTCGCCGCCGGTCTTCCACACGGGCCAGTCGCGCAGCAACGCTTCTTTGCCCCACAGCGCGCCAATGCCCATAGGGCCGTAGATTTTATGCGCCGAAAACGCGTAAAAATCGCAGCCGAT
>CAYFFE010000022.1:0-39451 GCA_964342265.1 uncultured Cellvibrionaceae bacterium
CGTTCGAGAACGACAAATTGTTTCTTCGTATGAAAGGAGACGTCACTTTGGACGGCAAGCCCGTGGTGGATTTTGTCATGGAGGCCAAGGGCGATCCCCGCGCCAAGGGAGCTCGGGATTTAAAGGCGTATTTGTCGGTGCATGCGTTGCCGATTAAATCCCTTCAAGACTTACTGGTTTCGAGCGGCTGGAACTTACAAGGTGATGAGCTGGAAAGCAGCCAGATGTCGGGCCAAGTGTGGATTTCCAGCCACGAGTTAGGGCGCTATCAAGTGAATGGTCGGGCCAGTGTGTCGCTGGTGGATACCAACATCAACGGCCAGTTACAGTTACCGAATCTTCTCGAAGCTCGATTTTTTGGCGACATCGTACAGGCCGGGCCCGAGCCGGAATTGTCGCTACAGATCAACGATTTAAACGTGGCTTGGCCCGAGACCCAACTCTCGCCCATCAAGCTCGGGGTGAATTATCTCAGCGACCAACAGGCTTGGCAGATTAAAGCCAATCGCTTGGATTTGGCCGAGGTTCATCAGGCGTTACAAGCCATGCAGCTGGATACTGAAGTGCTCAATAGCGTGTTAGCTGATTTGGATCCGCGCGGCGCGGTTAGTCAGATTGAAGCTGTTATTCCCCGCGCTAATCCCGAGAATTTTTCCGCCCAAGCCACGGCCGAGGCGATTACCGTTAGCGGCTGGGGCGGCGTACCGGCGTTGCGCAGTGTGGATGGCTTTGTTCACGTCGAGGCCTACGAGGGCTATGTGCTGCTTAAGGATGATGAGTTTGGTGCCCAGTTTCCTCGGGTACTTTCCGGGCCGCTCAATTACGATTTTGTACGCGGCTCGGTGAGCTGGCATTTGCAGCCCGAAAATAACGCGGTGTATGTGCTATCCAACCAATTGCAATTAAACAATGGCGACAATCACGCCAAGGTGCAATTTCGCTTGTATACCCCCTGGGAAGACGGTACCGCGCCCACCGATTTAAGCCTTGTGGTGGGCATGATTAACGCCAGTGCTGACGAGCGTCACCCCTATTTGCCTCAATCGCTGGAGCCGGAATTGGCCGATTGGTTGGCCACCAGCATTCATCAAGCGCACATACCCCAGGCGGGATTGGTGCTGCGCGGTCGTTTTAGCGGCCCAGATGTGGATTCCGTGGCGCAACTTTGGCTGGACGTGGACGATGCTGCCGTTGATTACCACGAAGACTGGCCTGCGCTGGAGGGCGTGGCGGGGCGGCTAATCATCAATAACGGAGAAGCCCGCGTTAACGTGCAACAAGCTCAATTCTGGGATACCACCATCGATGCCACCCAAGTGGTTGTGGCCGATCAGGGCAATGGTGTGGCGCTGCAGTTGGATGGGCGTTTTCAGGCTCCGGGTAACGATGTGCTGCGCTTGGTACGCGAATCGACCCTGGGCGAGAGCGTGCGCGAGGCGATCGACGGCTGGCAGCTGTCGAGCACCGTTAATGGCAGCGTCGCCTTTACCGTTTCGCTGGAAGACGACAGCGATGTGCAGGACTACCAGCACCTGCAAATCGACATAGAGCCGGGCACATTGCGGGTGCCCGATCAGGAATTGGAGCTGCGTGAGCTCTCTGGCCGATTTAGTTACGATTCGTTCGATGGTTTGGTGAGCGATGGGCTTTCTGCCGAACTGTGGGGGCAAACGATTAAGGCCACTGTTGCCAGCCCCAAAGTGGCCGACGATAAATTTAAGCCGCAGCGCGATATTTTGGCGAGCTTGCACGGCAGCGTGGATCTGGCCCAGTTACGGGATTGGTTATCCGCCTCGGATCTCGCGCCCATCGATGGTGTGGTGCAATTTGCCGGCAACGTGATGGTTCCCGCAAACTCCGACGGCCCCCTAGCGCTAATTAATATCGATTCCAATCTGCAGGGCGCTCGCATTAACCTGCCCAATCCACTGCACAAAACCGCCGACCAAACACTACCGTTCAGCTTACAAGCACCCATCTTCGATGATCACGCCGAGATACAAATCAGCCTGAATAAAACCCATCATGCGCAAATTAATTTTCGCGATGGCAGTGTGAGTGCGGTTGGCGTGGGCTTGGCCGAAAAGCCCACTATGGCTGCGGATAAAATTCTGGTGCGCGGCGCGTTAGACGATGTTTTCGCCGATGAGTGGCTAGAAATTGCCGAATTTTATCAATCGCAGGATTTACAATCGGATGATGCAACAGCACTCAGCACCGACGTTGATATTCTGCTTAAGCGACTGTTTGTAGAGGATTGGTCTACCGACGATGTGCAAGTCACTGTCCAACAGTTGGCCGAAGACTGGCAAGTAGCGGTGGACAGCGAAATCGTGCGCGGCCAACTCGATATTCCATCCACGCCCGAGCAACCCATGGTGGCGGTGGTTGATTATCTGAGGTTGCCGGGCGATGACGAACCCGAGCCCGACATCGAAGAGGCTGAACAAGACGACATAAACGCTGTGCCGAGTCCAGATCCGCTCGCCGATTTCGACCTAACTAATTTACCCAAACTCAACGCCAGCATCGGCGAAGTACTGGTGGGCGAGGAGAGTTACGGCAACTGGCAGTTTAATCTGCAGCCAATGGCCAACGGCGTGGTGGTTTCAGATTTAATTGGCTCGGTGCGCGGACTCAACATCACCGGTCGCACAGAAAATACCGGTGCCCGATTGGAATGGCATAAACAAAATAACAGCCACTTTTCCAGTTTCGAAGGGCGGTTTTCGGCCGAAAAATTACATTGGGTTTTAAAGCGTTTTGACCAGCCGCCATTGATCGAAGCCTCCGAGGCACAGTTCGATTTGGCGTTGGGCTGGGCCGGTTCGCCTGCTGCGGTTAATTACCGCAATTTTAACGGCGAGATAGACGTCGACATCGAACACGGTCGCTTTAAACAGGGCGTAGAAGGCGGTGGTGATGCGCTATTGCGTTTGGTGGCACTGTTTAATTTTGACTCCTGGGCGCGTCGCCTGCGGTTGGGCGCAGCCGATTTGGTCGACAGCGGCCTGACCTTCGATAATATCGACGGCACCCTGTATTTTCAGGATCAAACCATTCTTATGCCCGAACCCATTAAAGTTAAAGCGCCATCGAGTGCTTTCCAATACGCCGGTGTCATCGATTTGGCCAACGAACAATTGGATACCAAGTTGGTTGCCACCTTGCCGGTAGGGGGAAATCTAACATTGGTAGCGGCACTGGCGGCGGGTTTGCCGGCAGCGGCAGGGGTTTGGGCGGCCAGTAAATTATTTAAAAAGCAAGTTAGCCAAGTGGCCAGTGTGAGTTATCGAATTTCCGGATCCTGGCAAGAACCAGAATTAAAATTCGTTAAATTATTCGACGACAATCCTATCGAAAACTCCATCGATAGCACCGGCCAAACCATCGAATCGGTAACCTTGCCGAGCTCAGAGGGCAAGCCACCATCTCAGTCATCACAGTCCCAGTCATCGTTTAAGAGCCAAAACTCAACAGAGCAAACATCACCTGAAATAAACACTTCAGAAAGCGCGTCGCCCGAAGAGCAAGTTCCTCAACCGCTAGAGCCTGGTCAATAGCGTTAATGCTAATCCTATGGCGATCATGCCTAGGGTAAAACACAGCCATTGATTTCGATGCCATGCGCCGGTCATCAACAAAATAACCGTCGCGCCGCCGTTCGATACAATTCCCATCACCACCATTGGCAGGGGATAGCTTCCCGCTAGGGCTTCACTCAAACCAAAACCATAACCCACCAGCAAAGCCACAATGGCCCAGCCGTATAAACGAAAAAGGTTAGCGGATTTGCTCTGAACGCCCGTAATCGTTGCAAGTTTCTGTGTTGAGAAAAACAGAAAAGGAATGACCAGAAAAACCAGTGATACCGCAATTTTAAGAATAAACAGTCCGATAAGCATGATTTAATATCCTAAGTATGAAAAGTGAACTCAGGTAGTTTGTAGGTTCTGGGTTCATATGTCAAACTTAGGCTATGGACAATAAACAATTTAACGAGCGCGCTGCCATTGCGGTTGATGACTGTGGCCTTGGGCAGATAGCCCAAGTACTCAGTGATAAGTGGATGTTGTTGATTATTCGCGAGGCCTTTTACGGAGTGGGGCGCTTCGAAGATATTCGCGCAGACATCAATATTCCTAAAGCGGTGTTGTCTGGCCGGCTAAAGACATTAGTGGAATTGGGGGTGCTGGAAAAACTGCCCTATCAATTGCCGGGCGAAAGGCAACGCTTTGGCTACGTACTCACTGCTGCCGGTAAAGCACTGTTTCCACTGATTGTTGCGGCCACGCAATGGGGTGATAAATTTCTAAGGCAGGGTAAGCCCAGCTTTCAGCTAATTCATCGTCAAACCGGTAAGCCCATCGAGCAGGCATTTTGTTGCGAGGATAAAAAAATCGCTCCAAGCGATATTGCGGTCCAGTTAATGAATGGCGAAAGCCTCTAGCAAAGAGACTATGGTTTGTGTCGGGAATTCTTGCAAGAGTTGCTCAAAGGGAGGCTTGCAAGTAATGTTAGTTTCAGCGCGTGGGTTAAATCAAAAGGTGAAATCAAAAAATCACTAAGCCTAAAGATAAATGTTAAGTGATTGTTTTCGCTAAACCCAAGCCACCTTAAACCCAAGCCACCTCAAACCCAAGCCACCTCAAACCCAAGCCACCTTAAACCCAAGCCACCTTAAACCCAAGCCACCTTAAACCGATTGCAAAAAATCTCGCAGCCATTCAAACAGTTTACGTTTGTTTTTGGTTTTGGCGGCGTCGTCTTTGGATTTTTGGTGGTTGCGGATTAATTGCCGCAATTGTTGGCGATCGGCAGCGGGGTATTGATCGAAAAATTCCTGCAACTGGTTATCGTCTTCGAGCAACTGATCGCGCCATTGTTCGCAAACTTTGTGCAACTGATGATTGTTCTGTTGCTGGGCTTCCCAATCCTCCAGTGCCTGGATAATGTCGTCGGCGTTGTCTGAGCGAATTAATTTACCGATGTATTGAATTTGTCGTTTGCGTGCGCTGTTGGCTTTCATTTTGCGCGCGCTAACGATGGCCTCGTGGAGTGAATCGGATAATGGCAGTTGCGCCAGTCGCTCGTCCGATAGCTGTGTGAGCTGATCACCCAAAGTTTGCAGTGCAAGGGATTCTTTTTTCAGTTGAGTTTTACTGGGCAGTAAATCCTCATCGTCTTCGTAGTGTTCAAATTCTTCGGTCATGATCAATCAACAAATAAGTTCGATGTGCGTGGGAGTTGCGTGTGAGCCACGCGTGAGCTACGCGTAAAAATACGTGGCCAATCCGAGAAAGGCAAAAAAACCGACCACATCGGTGACGGTGGTGAGTGCCACACCGCCGGCTAAAGCGGGGTCGATACGCAGGCTTTTTAAAATAATAGGCAACATGGCTCCAGCCAACGCTGCAAACAATAAATTAATAATCATGGCTGCGGCAATAATGCCGGCTATGGTGTAATCATCAAACCAGAGTCCGGCCACCACGGCCATAATAATTGCCCAAATGAAGCCATTAATCAGGCCGACCTGAATTTCGCGATTTAACAACCAAGATAAATTAGTGCGGCTGATGTGGCCCAGTGCCATGCCGCGAATAACCACGGTCAGTGTTTGGCTGCCGGCCACACCGCCCATGCTGGCAACGATGGGCATGAGCACCGCCAGCGCAACAACTTTATCGATGGTGCCCTGAAAAATATTGATTACCGAAGAGGCAATAATGGCGGTGAGCAGGTTAATGCCCAGCCAAATGGCTCGACGCGGGGAGGTTTTTTTCACCGAGGCAAAGGTGTCGGAGTCTTCATCCAAACCGGCCATGCTCATCAATGAGTGATCCGCGCCTTCACGGATTACGTCAACAACGTCGTCCACGGTAATACGGCCGAGCAACCGCCCATCTGCGTCGATGACCGGTGCCATCACCCAATCGTGGTGTTCAAACAGGCTGGCCACTTCGGTGTCTTTCATGGAGTGGGGGATGGCGATCACGTCAGTGTCCATTAACTCGCGTACGGTCATGCTAGGGTCTGAGGTGAGCAGGCGAGTAATGGGCAGCAGGCCCAGAAAAATATCCCGACGATTGACCACTACCAAATAGTAAGTGGAGTTGGGTAATTCCTCGTGACGACGCAAATAGCGAATGACCACATCCAGCGTGAGATCGGGACGCACCGTGATGGCGTCGGTGTCCATCAAGCCGCCGGCGGTGTCCTCGTCGTAGGATAATACCGACTCGATTCGGGCGCGGTTTTGCCCGGACATAGCCGATAAGACTTCCTGAATAACCTGATCGGGCAATTGCTGGAGGATGTCGGCCACGTCATCGGCCTCCAGCTCTTCGGTCATGGCGGCCAGGTCGCTGGAGTCCATATCCGAGAGTAATTGCACTCGAACTTGGTCTTGCAGCTCCTGAATAACCTCACCTTCTTGCTCTTTATCAACCAGTTGCCAAAGCAACATGCGTCGATTGGGCGGCGAAGACGACAATAAGTGGGCGATGGCTGCGGGCTGCAGGCTGTTGAGCATGCGCCGCGTGGAGCTAAAGGCACCGCTCTCCAGCGCCGACAATACCTCATTCAATTTGGAATGGGACTGGCCGGTGAGAATGTCTGCGCTGGATTTATTGTCGGCCATGGGCGTCGGTTACCTTGTTGTGAGTGTTCTGGGATGTAAATCGATACTCGATAGTTTGGGTCTCGTCAGTCAAACGTTGGATTAACGGTGAAACAAAAATAAACCAAGAAAGCAAAAGAGGCTAATAAAAACAATCGCTTAGTTTAGTTTTACTCTGATCACTCGGCAAGTTTTCAGTGTTGAGTAGGGCGAGATAACTGCGCGGTGCTAACGGGGTTTTGCGGGAGGGGTTAGTTTTCTTCTTCGAATTTGTTAGCGAATAACTGTTGGATTTCTGTTAAGGCGGCCTGCTCGTCCTTGCCATCGGTAATGAGCTCAATCTCGGAGCCAACGGTTGCTGCCAGCAATAGAATGGACATCACACTTTTGCAGTCGGCCATTTTGCCGTCAAATTGAATGGAAATGTCGCATTCAAATTGGCTGGCCGATTTTACCAGCCGGGTGGCGGCCCGAGCGTGAAGCCCGCGACTGTTGGTGATGGTAATGGTTTGCTGCAGCATTGCTTATTGTCGTCTCATGGGCACTGTGTAGCGCTATTTTTGTTTTGAGTGTGTTTAACAGACCGGTTGAATCGCCGGATTAATTGCAGGCTTTAGGCTGTTTTAAATCCCGGTGTCGCACTAACACGCTGGCTTGCTCGGATTTAAAGTGATCGGCCAGTTGATTGCACAGATACACCGAGCGGTGTTGCCCACCGGTGCAGCCCACCGCCACAGTAATGTAACTGCGATTGGTCGCGGCGTAGCGCGGCAACCACTTGTGCACAAAGTCGCGAATGTCCTGCAGCATGTCGGCCACCAAGGGCTCGCCGGCCAAGTATTTTTCAACTTCCGGATCGTTGCCGCCGGCGTGTTTGAGCTCGGCCACCCAGTAGGGATTGGGTAGGCAGCGAGCATCAAAAATTAAGTCGGCCTCGGCGGGTACACCGCGCTTAAAACCAAACGATTGAAACTGCAACGCCAAGCCCAGGTATTGCTCGCCGGTAACGGTTTTTTGTATCAAGCTGCGTAATTCGTGCAGGCCGAGATCGCTGGTGTCGATCTCGCGCGTGGCCAGCTCAGAAATCGGGCTTAATAACTGCGATTCCTGAGAGATGGCGGCCTGTAAATCGGTGGAAGAGGAACTCAGCGGGTGTTTGCGTCGGGTTTCGCTAAACCGGCGCAATAAAATATCGTCGCGGGCATCGAGAAAAATAATCTGCAGCGGCTCACAGCGCTCTGCCAATTGGCGGTGCAGTTCGGGGAAGCGGCGCAGGGCTTCGGGGTTGCTGCGCGTATCGATGGTTACTGCGTAGCGGTTATCGGTGTTGTGCTGGTTGTCGACTAGGTGAGTGAGCAGGTCGATGGGCAGATTGTCGATGCAGGTGAGGCCTTTGTCTTCCAAGACGCGTAAGGCGCTGCTGATTCCTGAGCCTGAGCGGCCACTGATGACAACAAGTTGCATGAACGGGCTCCCGGTTGTCGCCGTTATCCAGCAGAAATGAGGATTTCGTAGAGTTGGCTACTGGATTGGCATTGGCGTATTTGCGACAGCAGTTCTGGATTGGTAAAAAACTTGGCAATGGCGGCCAGGGTTTGCAGGTGGCTGTCGTCGGCTTCTTCGGGTACGAGTAGGGCGAAAATATTATCCACCGGCTGGTCGTCGATGGCGTCGAAATCTAATCGATCGTTGAGCTTAAAAAAGGCTCCCAAGGTGCCGGTACAGTTTTCCAATCGGCAGTGAGGAATGGCTATGCCGTTACCAATGCCCGTTGAGCCCAGGCGCTCGCGGGCCATTAGGCGGCGGAATAGTTCTTCGGCATCGAGCACTGGAATGTCTTCTGCGATGAGTTTGGCGACAGTTTCCAGTGCGCGTTTTTTGCTAATACCATCCAAGCCGCAGATAACGCGGCTTGGGGTCAGAATAGAGGACAGTTGTATAGTCATCGATGGCTGCTGATTTTCTCTTTATGTTTGAGGAGCTGTCGATCTAATTTATCGGTGAGTGAATCGATGGCGGCGTACAAATCTTCTGATTCGCTGTTGGCAAAAAAGTCTTTGCCGCCTACGTGGATGGAAGCTTCCGCTTTTTGGCGCAATTTTTCAACCGAGAGAATGACATTGGTGCTGGTTATGTTGTTGTGGTGTTTGTCTAACCGAGAGAGTTTGTTGTGAACATAGTCTTTGATGGAGTCGGTAAGGTCGACATGGTGTCCGCTGATTGTGATTTGCATGGCAGTTCCTCTTTGTCGATTGGCCGGGCTTGTGAGTCCGACCGGTTGCTGAACGCGGCCAAGCCGCTTTGACGGCGATGTTGCCCAATCACCAGCCAACATCGCTGAATTTACCGAGATCTACACCAAACGTTTACGTTCATTAGATGCCGAAATACCAAGAGACTCACGGTATTTGGCAATGGTCCTGCGCGCTACTTGAATGCCTTGATCGGACAATAGAGCGGTAATCTTACTGTCACTCAAGGGCTTTTTGGGGTCTTCTGCGGCAACCAGTTTTTTAATGATTGCCCGAATGGCCGTAGACGAGCATTCGCCGCCGTTATCGGTGCTGACGTGGCTGGAGAAAAAGTATTTGAGTTCGAAGATGCCTTGCGGGGTGTGCATGTACTTTTGTGTGGTTACGCGCGAAATGGTGGATTCGTGCATGCTCACATCTTCGGCGATATCGTGCAAAACCAGGGGTCGCATGGCTTCTGGTCCGTGATCTAAAAAGCCCTGTTGTTTATCGACAATACAGCTAGCGACCTTGAGCAGGGTTTCGTTGCGGCTTTGCAAACTCTTCAAAAACCAGCGCGCCTCTTGCAGGTTGTCGCGTAAAAAGGTGTTGTCGTCACTGCCGTCGGCGCGTTTAACCAAATTGGCATAGCTATTATTAATTCTTATCTTGGGGGCGATTTCTGGGTTTAGTTCCACCATCCAACGGCCCTGTTTTTTGCTGACAAACACATCGGGCACGATGTAGCTGGTTTCGCTGCTGCCGATTAACTCGCCCGGATGCGGCGTTAATTGTTGTATCAACAGAATCGCTTGTTTAAGTTCGGGCTCTTTGAGTCGGCAGCGGCGCATAATTTGTTTGTAGTCGCGATTGCCGAGCTGAGCCAAGTGTTCTTTGACCACTAATTTGGCGGCGTCTAAGCAGGGTGTGTCTTTGGGGAACTGGTTGAGTTGCACCAACAGGCACTGGCTTAAATCTTCGCTGCATGAACCGATCGGATCGAACAATTGCAGGCGATGCTGTACGGCCAAAACTTCTTCTAACTCTAGTTGCTCCTCGTCGATTTGTCCCAGATTGGATTGATCGAGTTGCTCTTCATCTGTGGCTTCCCGTGTCTCAATCGATTCTGAGGGGTCTACGGATTCGGGCGGCATTGCGGAATTAGACGCCGATGACGGCTCCGGCGCAATTAGACCCGAATAAATTTCCTCGATGGTGGAGCTGAGCAGACCAGAAGGGGCGACCGAGTCGATGATGGCCATGGCGATGGTGCGGTCCTGATCGGACATGGGCGTTAAGTTCAGTTGCCACAGCAAATGTTCTTGCAGGGTTTCGGAGTTGTCGATTTGACTGTCGAAGTAGCTGTCGTCGCGCTCAGGGCCGACGCTGCCGGTGCCACTGCCTTGGTAGATGTCGTCCCACTGGGTGTCGACGGGCAGGTCTTCGGGAATGCTGTCTTGCCAGTCGGATTCGTCCTTGGTGGACTCGGTGTTGTTTTCTCGATTGTTGTCGGCGCTGGCGATTTCCTGCTTTTGCTCGTTGTCTTCGTTACTGTTGCTGTCGGAACCGTCTTCGCTTTCGGCGACTTCGAGCATTGGGTTGGATTCCAATGCTTCTTGAATTTCCTGTTGTAGGTCGAGCGTGGACAGTTGCAATAGGCGAATGGCCTGCTGCAACTGCGGGGTCATGGTGGGTTGTTGGCCGAGTTTGAGTTGTAGAGACTGCTTCATAAACGACTGTGATCCAATGGCAAAGAGAGAGAAACTGATTGAGCTTCAATCTGATACTGGCAGTTTAGTATCGAATCGGTCGATTAGGCAATAATTTAAAGCAATTTTTATGCCTGATAATTGATGATAAACAAAAAGAAAATTAAAAGCAGAGTGGGCGTTAGCAATAACGCTGCAGGGGAGGGTTTAGAGCGAACATCAATACCGGGGTATTCGCCTAATTGGGTGTCGGGACAAGCCGCGCCCGATAGCTTTTATAGTCGCGCAATTTAGCAAGAAGGTAAAGGGGTATTTAATCTACAGCGTAAAGTTCGCGCCCAAATAGGTATCGCGCACCAATTGGTTTTGCAAAATCTCGTTGGGCTCGCCCTCGGCAATAATGTGGCCGGCACCCACAATGTAGGCTTTCTCGCAAATATCTAAGGTGTCTTTAACGTTGTGGTCGGTTATTAATACGCCAATGCCGCGCTCGCGTAGGTGCTCGATGATTTGCTTGATGTCGCCCACGGATTTGGGGTCGACGCCGGCGAAAGGCTCGTCCAGTAAGATAAAACGGGGCTCGGTGGCCAGTGCCCGGGCAATCTCAACGCGGCGTCGCTCCCCGCCCGACAGCGACATCCCCGAGCTATTTTTAACGTGTGTGATATGAAACTCGCGCAACAGTTGTTCGCACAGTGTGCGCCGCTGTTTTCGGCTGAGTTCTTTGCGGGTTTCTAAAATGGCCATAATGTTGTCGCGCACACTGAGCTTGCGAAACACCGAGGCTTCCTGAGGCAGATAACCCAAACCTTTGCGCGCTCGGCCGTGCATGGGCAGTTGAGTAATGTCGCTGTCGTCGATCCAAACAGTGCCGCGATCGGCGCGCACTAAGCCGGCAATCATGTAAAAGCAGGTGGTTTTACCGGCGCCGTTGGGGCCTAGCAAACCGACAATCTGGCCGGTGTTAACCGCCAGAGACACGTCGGTCACCACGGTGCGACTTTTATAGCTTTTCGCCAGATGTTTGGCGACGAGACTTCCCATAAGGTTGGCGGTTACTGGTTGTTGGGTTGAATAACGATATTGACGCGTTTTTCTCCGCTCGCTTCCGCGAGGGATTTGCCAATATCGTAGTGGATGTTATCGCTGGTGATGGTGGAGCCGTCCTGATCGATGCTGGCGTCTTCGAGTAATTTAACAATCTCCGAGCCAATGTTGTACTCGATGCGTTTGGCCTTGGCGGTCACCAGGGTTTGATCGAGCTGTGGGCGTTGTTCGAAGGTAGCGGGTGAACCCAGAGCGGTGATATCGGATATACCTTTATTACTTTGGCTAATGGTGATGTTGTGCGCTTTTATCACCATACTGCCCTGAATCAACGTAGCGTTGCCAATAAATTCCGTGATACCGGCTTTGTCGTTACGGATGGCGCGATCGGCATCGATTTTAATGGGTTGGTCGCGGTCGTCGGGCAGTGCCAGTGAGTGGTGGCCAAAGGCCATCGCCAACAGGCTAATAATCAAACCGAAGGCTAAGCGATAAAGTTTTTTGCGTGCGTTCAGGCTAAAGCTCGATGTCATAGGTGCCTCGAACCTGTGATTTTAATTCGGTGAGTCCGCTGTTCATATCGATGTGCATGCCCACTGCGTCTGCCACCCCGTTCGGGGAGCGAATATTAACAGCTTCTTCGGTGGTTGCCAGTTTTGCCTCGGGCAGTATTTCCAGCCGTTCGGTGGTAACACGGTAGTCGCGGCCATTTTCTCCAGGTTTGTGAGCCACCACTTGGCCCCAGAGAATGATTTGTTCGCCGTTATTTTCAGTTCGACCATAACGCGACTCAAAGTGCCAACGATCGTCGCTTTTAGCGTCGTAAATGGTTAATTGTGGGTTATGCAGTTCGGTAAAGCCTTGTTTGATCGACAGCGGTTGATCGTCGGCAAAGCGCAGATACTGCAGGGCGCGATCGACTTTGAGCAGATACTGAAGTTGGCCATTTGCGTCGAATTCGCGCGTGCTGGAATGCTCTATGATGGAAATGGGCGTGTCGCGCGTGGGGTTTTGCGCTAGGTCGCTGTCGATGGCCGGGTGCTCAATAAACAGCAAGGCCGCCAGCACTAGAGTGACGACAACCGCCAAAGATGTCAGGGTTCTGTTCACGCGCTACCCGCACTCACTCGATAGGTACATTTAAAGGGTTATCAATAAAGGACTTAAACAACGCCGGCTCGCAATAAATCGTGGAGGTGGATAATTCCCACAATTTGTTTGCCCTCATTGATGACAACCGCGGCAGTGATTTTGTTCTCTTCCATCATGTTTAGCGCTTGGGCAGCCAGCAGCGATTGAGCGACAGTTTTGGGTTTGGCGGACATGACGTCTTCAATCAGAGCATCACTTAAGCTGGTTCCCATATCAACATGGCGACGCAAATCGCCGTCGGTAAATACGCCGATTAAGGCACCGCTATCGTTAACCACCGTGGTAATACCAAAGCCTTTTTCGGTCATTTCCACCAGGGCTTGGCTTACCCGCGTGCCGGCTTTTACCACGGGCACGTCGGTGTCTTTATGCATGATGTCTTCGACTTTGAGCAATAATTTACGCCCCAGTGCGCCGCCGGGGTGAGAGAAGGCAAAATCTTCGGCGCTAAAACCGCGCGCTTCCAATAGAGCCACAGCCAAGGCATCGCCCATCACTAGAGTGACGGTGGTGCTGGAAGTCGGTGCCAAATCCAGCGGGCAGGCTTCGGTTTCGACGCCAATATCCAAATGAACTTCCGCGGCTTGTGCGAGGGGGGATTGTGGGTTGCCCGTCATGGCAATAATTTGAGTGCCCATGCGCTTTAACACGGGCATCAGCGTGAGCAATTCTTTCGATGTGCCTGAGTTGGAAATGGCGATGAGCAAATCTTGCCCAGTGACCATGCCTAAATCTCCATGGCTGGCTTCTCCAGGGTGAACGAAAAAAGCTGGCGTGCCGGTGCTGGCCAGGGTGGCCGCCAGTTTGTTGCCAATGTGCCCGGATTTGCCCATACCAGAGACGATAACGCGACCTTTACACTGCATAATCATGTCGCATGCCCGCGCGAATTGATCGTCGATTCTGTCCAACAGTTGTTGCACAGCCGCCAATTCCATTTCGATGGTGCGTTTGGCCGCAGAGAGGTAGAGGGTTTGGGTCTCGGGCGAAGTTCTATTTATATCGGAAGTGTTGGTCATATTGTAAGTGTTGGTCATATTGATGGAACAGTCCGGTGCAGGGAGTGGTTAACCCAAAATTAGCGGTAAAAAATTACCAAGTAATAGCACAAATAGCCCACAAGCAAAGCAATGCCGGTTGCTCTTGCGAGTTTGGCGGGTGCTTTGGTTCGGCGCGCGCGCCAGTGGCTGAGTATCAAAAACATTGCCAAAGCCAGTGTAATAGCCATAACGGAAACGTAGTCGCGGTTAAAAACATCGCTGTCTAGGAGCGTGGGGCCAAACAGTGCGGGTACCGCTACTACGGCGAGAATATTAAAAATATTAGAGCCGATAATATTGCCTATGGCCAGGTCGTGGTGATTTTTTAGCGCGCTGGCCAGTGAGGCTGCCAGTTCTGGCAGGCTGGTACCGATTGCCACTACCGTCAGGCCTATCACCAGTGGGCTAACGCCAAAATGTTGGGCCAGGGTTCGGGCTCCCCAAACGAGCGATTCTGAGCTGATTAGCAACACAATGAGTCCCAGCGCAAACAACATCAGTGGCGTGGTTACTTTTTTATGGGCGAGCGATTCCTGCTCGTCGGACGTTAATTCCAGGCTGGCCGACGGAATATTGTGCTTCAACCAAAACAACAAACCGATGACGGGCACAATTAAAGCAGCCAACAGCACACCCTCGGAAACCTGCAAAACGGCATTAAATAATACAGCGCCGGCTAGCCCGGTGACGGCCAATAGCAAGGGTATTTCGTGCAGTAGCAAGCGACGGTCGAAGGGGATGGGCGAGATAATCGCGGTAACAGCCAGCACTAAACCAATGTTGGCCAGGTTGGAGCCCAAGGCGTTACCCACGGCCAAATCACCGCTGTGTTTTAGGGAAGCACTGATGGCAACAAGGATTTCGGGTGCCGAAGTGCCCAGCGAGACAATGGTTAAACCGATAATGAGTTTGGATAGCCCCAGGCGCAAGGCAATAGCGGCGCTGCCATCAACAAATTTATCGGCCCCCCACGCTAAACCCACAAACCCGAACAATACAGCGGTTGCTGCGAGAATTAATTCTGGCATGTTTTAAAGTAAATCATGGGTAGCAGTGCAGATTTTTTGGGCCAATGTGCAGTCCAACCGTGAGCGGTGGGCAATATTAATCGCTGCCTGTGCAAAAGTCAGCAGCCAACTGAATTGTTTGCGACCACTATAAGGGATAAAATTCGGCCCCGTTAAATTGTTTAAAGCGCGAATAAAGTTTTCAGTGAATTTATCCGAGCACGATAATCGAAAATTTCAGTTTTTTATTGTCGCACAAAATCAATAACTTATGTTAATGGGCCATTCAGCTACGATCACGTACCTTAGTTTACGAATTGGCCTCTACATTAACTGAATGGAATATAAAGTCATGCGTAACTACACCAAAAATCTGGGTTCTTTGGCGGCAGCGGTGATGCTTTGCTTCGGCTTGAATGTTCCAAGCGCAATTGCCCAAGATGAAAACAGCGCGGCCATGATGGCCGAAGAGAATAGCGTCAATGACTCGGCCGAATCGGCCAAGTCGGTTGATCCTAGCGAGTTTTTTCAAGTTTCTACAATACAAAACTCCGCCTCGGAAGTAACCGCTCATGAAGTAATCGCTAATGTAACCGACGAAGTGTTGGCGATCGTTAAAAAAACCCAGGACGAAAATGTCGATCCTTTGGTGGCCAGTGAGGCGCTGGATGAATTAATGACTCAAGTGGTGGATTTCCGTTTCATTATCCTCAATGTTATGGAAAACAGCGCTCGCTCCGCCTCGCGCGAGCAGTTGCAGTCGTTTGCGCGTGTGTTTAAGCAAGGTTTAATCAACACCTACGCCAAGGGCATGACCAGTTTCGTGGGTTTTGAGGTAGAAATCCTGCCCCCCGATGGTCCTTTAAACGGCCGGCGCAATGTTACCGTGCAGCAAGAAGTCACTGGTCCGGCAGGCTCGGCGCTGGTTTCTTACTCGATGGCGATCGATAAGGACGAGAACTGGGTGTTGCGCAATGTGGTAATAAACGGCATTAATCTGGGTAAGCAATTTCGCAACCAGTTCCGCGTAGCTATCAAGAAAAACGACAATGACTTGGATAAAGTCATTCAAAACTGGAATGCGTAACGCTGCGATTGCCAGCATTCGCTAAAATCATGAAGCAGAGCTGAAATACTGCTCTGGTTCTTATAAACTAGCGCGCCCTGTAGCCATGTTTGTCGACATAGCTACAGGGCGCGCTGTCGTTTGGGGGGCGGATTTTGCAACCAAACTGCGCGATCATAGAGTCATTTCCTGGTGACAGGGCTCCTCAGTTAACGCTGAAGCCAGAAAAATAGAGGTCATTCATGCTCGATCAAGAGATTAAACAACTGCTGGAATCCCAAATAGAAGCCTGCTCGGCACAAGTGGAATTAGCGGGAGATCACCTGAATTTGGTGGTTGTGAGCCCGGTTTTTGAAGGATTAAACCCTGTTAAAAAGCAGCAATTGGTTTACGGTCTGCTTTCCGAATACATCGCTAACGGTTCCATTCACGCGGTGAATATGCGTACTCTTACGCCCCAACAAGCCGGCCAATAAGGCCAAGATCGAAACCTTTGGCGACAATTCATGGATAAACTCATTATTAAGGGCGGTAGCCAGCTGAACGGCGAAATTCGTATTTCGGGCTCTAAAAATTCAGCGTTACCGATTTTGGCTGCCGCTCTGTTGTCGGAAGAACCCATGCAAGTGGGTAATCTGCCGCATTTGCACGACATTACCACCATGCTGGCGCTGTTGCGCTGCATGGGGGTGGGCGTGACCATTGACGAAAAATTATGCGTCGAAGTCGATAACAGCACCATTTCCGATTTTACGGCACCCTACGATTTGGTGCGTACTATGCGCGCTTCGATTTTGGTGCTCGGGCCAATGCTCAGTCGCTTTGGTCAGGCCAATGTGTCTTTTCCCGGCGGCTGTGCCATCGGCAGCCGGCCGGTTGATATTCACTTGCGCGGCCTGGAAGCCATGGGCGCAATCATTGATGTCGACGAAGGCTACATTCGCGCCCGCTGTGATGGCCGTTTAAAAGGCGTTCACTTTTTGATGGACACCGTTACGGTGGGCGGCACCGAAAATCTTATGATGGCAGCAGTACTGGCCGAGGGCACCACTATTTTAGAAAATGCCGCCCGTGAGCCCGAAGTCGTGGATTTGGCTAACTGTTTAGTGGCCATGGGCGCGGATATTACTGGCATTGGCACCGATACCATTACCATCAAGGGTGTGCCGCGTTTGCAGGGCTGTCGCTTCGATGTAATGCCCGATCGCATCGAAACCGGCACTTATCTGGTGGCGGCGGCGGCCAGTCGCGGTCGTATTAAGGTTAAAGACACCAACGAAAAAATTCTGGAGTCGGTGTTGCTTAAGCTCGAAGAAGCCGGTGCGCACATTAACACTGGCCCAGATTGGATTGAACTCGACATGCGTGGCAATCGGCCGCGCGCTGTGAGCTTGAGAACGGCTCCGTATCCGGCCTTTCCCACCGACATGCAGGCGCAGTTTTTGGCCATGAATTCAGTGGCCGAGGGCAGTGGCGCGGTCACCGAAACCATCTTCGAGAATCGATTGATTCAAATCCACGAGCTCAATCGTATGGGCGCAGACATCCGGCTGGAAGGCAACACCGCCTTGGTTCAGGGTGTTGAGCGCTTAAAAGCGGCGCCGGTGATGGCCTCGGACTTGCGCGCTTCGGCAAGCTTAGTAATCGCCGGCATGGTAGCCAGTGGCGAGACGTTGGTTGATCGCATTTACCACATTGATCGCGGCTACGAATGCATCGAAGAAAAGCTGCAACAACTGGGTGCCAACATACGCCGGGTACCCGGTTAGGCATAGACAAGCAAAAGAAATCGATATGACGCAATTAACCATCGCCCTAACCAAGGGCCGCATCTTAAAAGAAACCCTGCCCTTGCTGGCTCAGGTGGGACTGGAGCCGTTGGAAGATATCCACAGCAGCCGCAAACTCACCTTTGAAACCAATCATCCCGATGTTCAGCTCATTGTGCTGCGCGGGGTGGACGTAACCACTTACGTGCAGTTCGGTGCCGCCGATTTGGGTATTTCTGGTAAGGATATGCTCTTGGAGCACGGTGCAGAGGGCATCTACGAGCCCCTGGATTTAGGCATTTCGCGCTGTAAATTAATGACCGCCGGTATTAAAGGCAAACCGTTGGCTCCAGGCCGCATTAAAGTGGCGACCAAATTTGTCAACGTGGCCAAGCGTTATTACGCCAGCCAGGCCCGGCAAGTGGATATCATTAAGCTCTACGGCGCGATGGAGCTGGCTCCGTTGATTGGTTTGGCCGATGAAATTGTCGATATCGTCGATACGGGCAACACCTTGCGCGCCAACGGCTTGGAAGCCCGCGACACCATCGCCGAGATCAGTTCGCGTTTGATCGTGAATAAAGCCTCCATGAAGATGAAGCACCAGCGTATTCAAGAGTTGATAGAAGGTCTGCGCGATGCGGTGAGCGAGCGCGCCTAACGAGCTGCGTATAAAGCCAATACGGTTAATGGAAAGAGACATACCTTGCAAACACCTGTTTTAAAAGTACTGGATGCCAACCAGCCGGGATTCGAGCAACAATTGCAATCCCTGTTGGCCACCGACATGACCGTTAACGATGATGTTCAAGTGACGGTGCAAAATATTATTGTCGAGGTGCGCACGCGCGGCGATCAGGCGCTCATCGACTACACCAATAAGTTTGATCGTTGGCAAGCCAACAGCGCCGAGGAACTGGAAATTTCCAAGGCTCGCATGCAAAAAGCGCTGGCGACCATCGACGCCAGTCAGCGCCAGGCGCTGGAATCCGCAGCCGAGCGCATTCGCAAATACCACGAGCATCAAAAACAGGATTCCTGGCAGTATCAAGAGGCCGATGGCACCGTGTTGGGCCAGCAAATTACCGCCATTGATCGCGTGGGTGTGTATGTGCCCGGCGGCAAAGCCAGTTACCCGTCGTCGGTATTGATGAACGCCTTGCCTGCCAAGGTGGCCGGAGTGGAACAGGTGATCATGGCCGTGCCAACACCGGACGGCGAACTGAACGATATGGTTTTGGCCGCCGCTGCTATTGCGGGTGTTGATCGAGTTTTTGCCATTGGCGGTGCGCAAGCGGTGGCAGCACTGGCTTACGGTACAGAAACCGTGCCGGGGGTGGACAAAATCGTGGGGCCCGGTAATGTGTTTGTGGCATCAGCCAAGCGCGCAGTATTTGGTCAGGTGGCGATTGATATGATCGCAGGGCCTTCCGAGATACTGATCATTTGCGACGGCAAAACCGATCCCGACTGGATCGCCATGGATTTGTTCTCCCAGGCCGAACACGACGAGCTGGCCCAATCGATTCTAATCGCCTACGACGACGCGTTTATCGAAGCCGTTCAGGAAAGCGTCAGTCGACTGTTGCCGGAATTAGCGCGTGTTGACATTGCTCAGCAGAGTTTAAGCAATCGCGGTGCAATTATCCGGGTGAATGATTTGGCGCACGCTTTGGCATTGAGCAACAAAATAGCACCGGAGCACTTGGAGTTATCCATCGACGAACCCGAGGCTCAGTTGGCCAATATCCGCCATGCCGGTGCTATTTTTCTGGGTCGTCACACGCCCGAGGCGCTGGGCGATTACTGCGCGGGCCCCAATCACGTATTGCCCACATCGGGTACGGCTCGGTTTTCTTCGCCGCTTGGGGTGTACGATTTTCAAAAGCGCAGTTCCATTATTCACTGCTCGCCCCAGGGGGCGTCTGAAATGGGTAAGGTGGCCTCGGTGTTGGCCAGAGGCGAATCGCTGGAAGCACACGCACGCTCGGCGGAATACCGTATCGCCGATGAGTAGCTGGGCCTTTTTGCCCGGTTTTGTATGCGCAAATAGTCTGAAATCTAGAAATAGCAGAACTTAGCTGGAGATAACGGGCCGTTCCGATAACAGCGCCGTTAGGCGCAGGCTTCGGCCGTTGCGGATAACGTCTACCAGCACCGCTTCTTTGGGTTTTTTGGCGGCAATTTGATTCATTACATTGCGGCCATTGCCCACCGGGATTTGATCGATGTGGGTAATCACATCGCCCGGGCGCAAGCCGGCCAAATGCGCCGGTCCATTCTTGTACACACTCACCACCATCACACCGTTGCCTTCTTGCAGCCCAAACGTTTGCGCAATTTTGGGCGTGAGAGGTCCGGCTTCCACACCCAGCCAGCCGCGAATCACACGGCCGTTTTCGATAATGCTGCGCAACACCTGCATGGCTTGATCGGATGGGATCGCAAAGCTGATACCCACCGAGGTGTTATCGTCATCGAGAATGGCGGTGTTGATTCCCAGTAACGCGCCGTGGGCATCCACCAGGGCCCCGCCCGAATTGCCGGGATTAATGGCGGCATCGGTTTGGATGTAGTTTTCGTAGTTGCTCAAATCCAGGCCGTATCGGCCAGTGGCACTGATAATACCTTGGGTGACGGTTTGGCCCACACCAAACGGGTTGCCAATAGCCAATACCACGTCGCCAATTTGCGCCTGTTCCGGCTTGCCCAGTGTGGCTGGGATGAGGTTGGGTAAATCCACTTTTAAAACGGCGAGATCGGTTTCTGGATCTTTGCCCACCACTTCCGCCAGGGCCTCTCGGCCATCGTTGACGAGCACCACGATCTCCACCGCGCCTTCGATAACGTGGTTGTTGGTGAGAATGTAACCGTCGGTATTAACGATAACGCCGGAGCCCAAAGCCGATTGCAGGCGACGCTGCAGCGAGCGATTGGCGTTATTAAAGTAGTGGCGAAACAACGGGTCGTCGATAAACGGATAGCGGTGTTTGTTGGGAAACTTACGCGCGTAGATGTTTACCACCGAGGGCGCGGCAGTTTTTACCGCCTCGGAGTAGGAAACAGGGCCCAGCCATTGCTGGCTGGACTGGGCCGGGCTTTGTTCTGGGGGCTGGTACTGCCACAAATGGCTCGCGGCCAGAGCGAGCGCGGCGGCGAGCAGTCCCGTCACAACCGGCCAAAGTAGGTAGTTAAATACCCGATGTAAATGCATGATTAAAACTTAAGGTAGTCGTTTTAAATGCCGGGTTACAGACCCGGCACTAGCACCGATTTAGCAGCCGCCGATGTAACAGCCAAAGACCAGAGTTTGGTCTTTGGTGTAAAGCCTGCGATTAAGCTACGGGGCGATGGGTTTTTTTATCTTGCGAATCGATACCAAAGGACTCGCTCAGGGTGCCGTTTTCTGGGGCCCAGTCTTTCGGGGCCTCCACTTGGCTGTCGTCTGGCAATACCTCGCGCGTGCGGCGATCGGCTGCCAGCCAGGGTTGATCGCTGTTGGCCACAAACTGTTGGCCAACTTCTGGGTTGGCCAGGTTGGCGGCACCAGAAGCCAAGTGCTCGTGCACTTCACGATAGCTGGCGGTGAGGTTGTTTACCAGCTCCGAGGTGCGCTCAAAGTGTTGCACCACTTGCGATTGATAGCTGTTCAGCTGCTGCTCGGTGGTCTGAAGGCGAGCTTCCAGCGCTCGATTAGCATTGCTTTGAGGGCTTAGCTTACTCACGATTGAATACCCTACCAAAGCGCCAATGATCAAACTGACGAGAGCGGTTAGGACAAGAGCGGTAAGAGAAAACACAGTCGACTCCAAACAAGTGAATGATTGCAAAGTGGGAGATTAGCATTGACCGGGCAAGCCGGGAAATGGTTTATGTGGCTTTATTAGCCATTGTTGAATAGGCGATCACAAAATTAAATTCATTTGGGTAGGTAATATCCAATGTTATTATAAGTATTTGTAATGTATAAGCCGGTATCGCGTCCAGTTTTGATTTCAATCAGCTGGGCAGGTTCACCCCCAGACGTCAGTAGTTCAGGACACTCGGATGCAAAACTCACCTCTCGCCCGATATCAAAGGGATTTACAGCGCGACGACTTCAATTTTGATGCCGCCCAACAAGCCGCTGTTGAAAAACTCCAGGCGCTGTACGATGCGCTGATTGAACGAGATCAGCAAGCTGATAAATCCGGCCTTCTGGTGCGCCTGCTTGGTAAAAGTAAGCAAACCAAACAGCCGGTGCGTGGTTTGTACTTTTGGGGCGGTGTTGGTCGTGGCAAGACCTACCTCATGGATAACTTCTACGAAAGCCTGCCCTTTGAGAAAAAAATGCGTGCGCATTTCCATCGATTTATGCGCCGAGTTCATTCCGAGCTAAAAACTTTGGATGGGCAAAAAAATCCACTGGAAATCGTCGCCGATCGAATCGCCCGCGACGCCCGAGTGATTTGCTTCGATGAATTCTTCGTCTCGGACATCACCGATGCCATGATTTTGGCCACATTGCTGGATGGCCTTTTTAAGCGCGGAGTGAGTTTGGTTGCCACCTCCAATATTGTCCCTGATGGCCTTTACAAAGATGGGTTGCAGCGAGCGCGCTTTCTGCCGGCCATTGATTTGTTAAAGGAGCACACCGAAGTGGTGAATGTGGATGGCGGTGTTGATTATCGACTGCGCGCGCTGGAACAGGCAGAACTGTACCACTACCCGTTAGATGATCAGGCCGATGTGAGTTTGCGGCAAAGTTTTAAAAGCCTGGTGCCTGATTTGGAAGAGTTGCGTGAAAACGTCGAGATCGAGATCGAAGGCCGTATTATCGGTGCCCGAGCCGAGGCCGAAGACGTGGTTTGGTTCGATTTTGCCGCGCTGTGTGACGGGCCGCGCTCGCAAAACGATTACATAGAGCTGGCTCGGGAATACCACGCCGTGGTGCTATCCAACGTACCGCAACTGAATCGCGACAGTGATGACTTAGCACGCCGTTTCATCAATTTGGTAGATGAATTTTACGATCGCAACGTTAAGCTGGTGTTGTCGGCGGCAGTGCCTCTGGCAGAGTTGTACGCTGGCGGTCGCTTGAGCTTTGAGTTTGAACGCACCACCAGCCGTCTTTTAGAAATGCAGAGCCACGAGTTTTTGGCCCGTCCGCACCGGGCGTAAGCTAGGGCCAAAACTCGACTCGATACCATTCAGACCTAAACGTTCTAGTTCGTTAAAAAATGTTGTTTTCTAACGAATACTTGAGTAGAATCCGCGCTCCTTTTTATACACGTGGCTGAAATGTTCGGCGACGTGGAGGATTTATTTTCATAATATTTCCGGGCGGCCTAACGACTAATTGAGTTTTGGGTTGGTACCGGCTTTTGTTGAAAGACTCGAATTTGGGTCTGGCCCATTGGGCATCACAACGCCCTTGCTGATTGTTATTAGGCAAGTCGTTAAGCGTTGTTCACACATTTCGATTAATTAAGGCATAGGCAAATACAACATGAAGACTATCAGTGCCAAACCAGAGACCGTCCAGCGCGATTGGTACATCATCGACGCCGACGGCAAAACGCTAGGACGTATGGCAGCGGAAATCGCCAGTCGTTTACGCGGTAAGCACAAACCCGAATACACTCCTCACGTTGATACCGGCGATTACATCGTGGTTGTTAACGCAGAGAAAGTACACGTTACCGGTCGCAAAGCCACCGATAAAATGTACTACCACCACACCGGTTACATCGGTGGGATCAAGTCAATCAGCTTCGATAAATTGATCCAAAAAGCCCCTGAACGCACTATTGAAACTGCCGTAAAAGGTATGTTGCCCAAGGGTCCCCTAGGCCGCGCGATGTTTAAAAAGCTCAAGGTCTACGCAGGTACGGAGCATCCGCACACTGCGCAACAGCCAAAAGAACTGAACATTTAATTTAGGGGGATCTATGTCTGCAACTCAATATTACGGAACCGGACGTCGCAAGACCTCCACCGCGCGTGTTTTCATTTCTGAAGGCAGTGGCAACATCACCATCAACGGTCGCACACTAGACGATTACTTTGGTCGTGAAGTGGCCCGCATGATCGTGCGTCAGGCTTTAGAAGTGGCTGACGCCAGCGAAAAATTCGACATCAATGCCACCGTTAAAGGCGGCGGTTCTTTTGGTCAGGCCGGTGCTATTCGTCACGGTTTGACTCGCGCATTAATGGCGTATAACGAAGAGCTGCGCAAACCTCTGCGCGAAGCTGGTTTCGTTACCCGCGATGCCCGTGAGGTTGAACGTAAGAAAATTGGCTTGCGCAAAGCGCGTAAAAAGCCACAATTCTCCAAGCGTTAATTCGCATCCTCGGGGAATTACTGCCTCAGTGCATTGGCATGAAAAGCTCGGGATGGTTACCCGGGCTTTTTTTTGGTTCGCAAAAACTGGATGAACCTTTTAAGGTATCAAGCTAAGGTTACGATATCCTCGCTTGATTGAAGTCAACAGCGCTTGAGGCTGCCCTCAGGGCCTCGTCTGAATGATTGTTTAGCGCGTACAACTTCTATACCATGTCGCAATTTATTATTCAGACTAAAAATTACTATTTTTATATCTATTGATTCACACCCAGCTATCTGAACTTAACGATAGAGCACCTGAAATGGGAGAAAACCTCATGAGTGAAGACGGTGTAAATACCGGTCGACGCAAGTTCCTTACGGCGGCCACGTCTGTGGTTGGAGTAGTCGGCGCAGCAGGCGCTGCGGTTCCGTTTGTCGGCTCCTGGAATCCGAGTGCTAAAGCGAAAGCGGCGGGCGCTCCGGTTAAAGCTAACATCAGCAAGCTAGAGCCCGGCCAGATGGTGACTCTGGAATGGCGCGGCAAGCCAGTTTATGTGGTACGGCGAACGCCTGAAATTTTGGCGGGTATCCGCAAAATGGACGACCAAGTTCGCGATCCCGACTCTAACGAGCCGCAACAGCCCGAGTATGTTGGCAAAGAATATCGTTCTATCAAAGACGAATTCCTTGTCTTGCTGGGATTGTGTACCCACTTGGGTTGCGCGCCAACGTATCGCCCAGATGTGGGCGCTGCCGACTTGGGCGGTGCTAAATGGCAGGGTGGCTTCTTTTGCCCGTGTCACGGCTCCAAGTTTGATATGGCCGGTCGAGTGCTGAAGGGTGTACCCGCGCCGATCAACCTGGAAGTTCCACCCCACTCATACGAAGGTGACTATCTGATCACCATCGGTATCGATCAGGAGGCCTGAGAACCATGTCCAATATGCTGACCAATTTGTGGAATTGGGTCGATGCCCGGCTGCCCGTTCAGAGAGCTTGGGACACCCACATGGGCAAGTACTATGCCCCGAAAAACTTTAACTTCTGGTATTTCTTTGGCGTATTGTCGCTGGTGGTATTGGTTAACCAATTGTTAACCGGTGTCTGGTTGGCGATGAGCTATGTGCCTTCTGCCGAAGAGGCGTTTGCCTCGGTCGAATACATCATGCGTGATGTGCCTTTCGGTTACATCATTCGCTATATGCACTCCACCGGTGCTTCGGCATTCTTCGTGGTGGTCTATCTGCACATGTTCCGAGGGCTGTTGTACGGCTCTTACCAAAAGCCGCGCGAGTTGGTGTGGATTTTTGGTATGACTATTTATCTGGTGCTTATGGCCGAAGCCTTTATGGGTTACGTGCTGCCTTGGGGCCAGATGTCCTACTGGGGTGCGCAGGTTATTGTTTCTTTGTTTGGTGCTATTCCCGGTATTGGCGAAGAGTTAGTTCAGTGGATTCGCGGTGACTACCTGATTTCGGGTATTACCTTAAACCGGTTCTTCTCGCTGCACGTGGTCGCGCTGCCGATTGTGTTGCTGGCTTTGGTGGTGTTGCACATTCTTGCACTGCACGAAGTGGGCTCCAACAACCCAGACGGCGTGGAAATTAAAAAGACCAAAGATGAAAATGGCGTGCCTTTGGATGGCATTCCATTCCATCCTTACTATTCCGTGCACGATTTGGTGGGCATTGCCGTGTTCCTCTTCGTGTTCTGTATTGTCTTGTTCTTTATGCCGGAGATGGGTGGTTACTTCCTGGAGTACGCCAACTTCGAACAGGCTAATAACCTCAAAACACCAGAGCACATTGCGCCGGTTTGGTATTTCACGCCGTTCTACGCCATTTTGCGTGCGGTCACTATCGACATTGGTCCGTTAAGCTCTAAGTTCTTGGGCTTGGTGGCCATGGGTGCGTCGATTGCCATTCTGTTTGTATTGCCTTGGCTCGATAAGAGCCCAGTAAAATCCATGCGCTACAAAGGCTGGTTGCCGCGAATTCATTTATTGATCTTCGCTGCCATGTTTGTGGTGCTAGGTTACCTGGGTGTAAAAGCCCCGGACGACGGTCGTACCTTGTTGGCTCAAATCGCTACCTTGTATTACTTCATCTACTTCATTCAGATGCCGGTATTTACCAACCCAACCAAAAAGCAAGCCACGGTAGTGAATTGGATTATTGCGGTTGTGCTGGGTGGCGGTATGATTTTCATGTCGCTGAGTCAACTCGGTGGTGAAGAGCCTGCGGATATTCCCGCCTTGGTACCCATTTTGGGCGTGTTGTTAGGCCTATTGACCATTCTAACGCCCTGGCTAACCGATAAAGACGGCTACACCGAAGAACCCACTCGTACCCAAGCTAAGGGCCTGCCCGGAATTATCGTTTGGGCTGGTGTTATCTTCTTCGCGTTAATGGCTGTGTTACCTATCAACGCCGTTGCCGCCGGCGGTGGTGCTTGTGGCACCATTGCTTGCGACCACATGGAGCCCGATCTGGAAGACAAGGCGTCATTGCAGCGTGGTGCCAAGTGGTTTGTTAACTACTGCATGGGTTGCCACTCAGCGGAATTCTCTCGCTGGGGGCGCGTAGCCGATGACTTAGGCATTCCCGAAGAATTAATGCTGGAAAATATCGTGCTGGGTGAAGACCGCATCGGCGAGTTGATGACTATCTCTATGCCCGCCAAAGAATCCAAAGCCTGGTTTGGTGCAGCACCACCGGATTTAAGTTTGGTGGCTCGTTCGCGCAACCCCGATTGGTTATACACCTATCTGCGTAACTTCTACAAAGACGACTCGCGGCCAACCGGTGTTAATAACCGTGTGTTCGAAAGCGTTGCCATGCCTCACGTGTTAATGGAGCTACAAGGCTTGCCCGAGTGTGCTCCTGGCCCGAAACACGATGCCCACGGCCATGTGGTTCGCAACGAATTAGGCGAAGCCATTGAAGACGAACATTGTGGCAGCTTAGAAGTGGGCGACATAAAAGGCAGTATGTCTGCCGAAGAATTCGATCAAGCCGTGTACGACATGGTTAACTTCATGGAATACATTGCCGAACCCTACGCGTTAGATCGCCAGCGAATCGGTATCTATGTACTACTCTTTATCGCAATATTTTATGTCTTTGCTTGGTTGCTGAATCGCGAGTACTGGCGCGGTATTCACTAATTGGTAAAAAGCTGGATCTCAAAAGGCGATCGCTTAGCGGTCGCCTTTTTTCGTTGAAGGCCATACATTTACTTACAAAGTTTCTAGGCGTTGCAATAATTCAACGCCAAAACAAAAGCCAACAAAGCAAAACTAACAGAAAGAATCGGTAATTGAGCCAGTTTAATCGGCGATATCGAACGCAATGAAAAAATCGGGCCAATTGCGCACTTTAGTGGCGAATTAAGCTATAATGCCCGGCTTTGACTAAAGCTTGCGGCGTGAGTGGCAGGTGAGCAACGGACGTGACAGTGGGGAATTTTAGCGTTGTAGCGCTTGTGGGGTTACCCAGAGTCTACGATTCTAAATGGAATTAGTTCACTTTGCTAACAAACACGAGTCGTTGCGCAGGTTTTTCTTTTTATAGTAATTATTCGAGGTGCACATCAATGGGAGTTGTTGCAAAACGCTCATCCATGACTTATTTCTCGGACGCGCAAGACCACTACAGTCATCGCGTACGCATTGTATTAGCCGAAAAGGGCGTATCGGTGGATTTAATCGATACCGACCCCAAAAACTTACCTGAAGAAGTCACCGATTTAAACCCTTACGGCAGCTTACCCACTCTGGTAGATCGAGAGCTAACTCTCTACGAAACCAAAGTTATGATGGAGTACCTGGACGAACGCTTTCCGCATCCACCGCTGTTGCCCGTCTATCCGGTTGCCCGCGCACAAAGTCGTTTGTGGATGTATCGCATCGAACGCGATTGGTCGCCGTTGGTGGATGTGATTGTCGCCGGTAAAAGTAAAGAGGGCATGGCCAAAGCTCGCAAAGAATTAAAAGACAGCCTGTTAACGATTGCGCCAATATTCGCCGAAATGCCCTATTTTATGAGCGAAGAATTCAGTATCGTCGACTGTTGTTTAGCGCCCATCTTGTGGCGTTTAGATGCGTTAGACATCAGGCTACCCAAAACCAAACAGGCCAAGCCTTTGTACGATTACATGGATCGTTTATTTGCCCGAGAATCGTTTCAGGAAAGCCTAACGGAGCTGGAACGAGAAATGCGTTAAAGCACACAATCGTATCGTTTTACAACGAAGCGGTTTTGTTGTTTAGTACCCGATAATGAATGCCAATTGCGTAGGGTTTTAGCAATTCATGCCATTATTGGGGCATCTACATCGATGTAACTGGCAACAGAAAAAACGGGCATAACGGATTAAACCATGCTTATTAATGTGAAACTGATAATAGGTCGCCGCATCACACCATGACAATGACTTCCAGTAAGCCTTATCTCATAAAGGCACACTATCAGTGGATTGTGGACAACAAGTGCACCCCTTACATTATGGTGGATGCGTATTCCGAGGGCGTATCGGTTCCACAACAATACGTCAACAAAGACGGGCAAATCGTTCTGAATGTATCGCCTACCGCGGTTATCGGCATGAAAATGGACTTACAGGCCATTTCGTTCAACGCTCGATTTGGTGGCGTGCCCATGGATATTTACATCCCCTGCTATGCAGTGGTTGGTATTTACGCCAAGGAAAACGGCCGCGGCATGATGTTCGAACTGGAAAAGCCCCCAGAACCGCCCAAGCCCTCCGGTGATTTGCGCTCTGTAAGCAGCACCAAGAACAAATCTTCCTCAGAGTCCGCTAAACCCAGCTTACGCGTTATAAAGTGAGACCCATTTCAAACTTTTGCCTTTTTAACGCTTGAGTCTAAAAACTCAAGCGTTGTCTACTGTTTACCTATAATTCTGATATCCGGCGGCCTTCACAAGCTACCAATCAATCTTTCCGCGCCCCTTTTGCGTAGTTGAATATCAACACCAGTGCTGTTTTTGCCCAAAGTGTTAAATCGTCCTATTTATAACGGCTTTGTCAATAATAATAACTTAGTAAATGCTTTTTAGAATTCGCAACGTTGCTGCTGAGGCAATATTGCTCGATAAGAAGGATTCGCTAAATTAATCAACAAGCAGTTGATTGAGAGAGCGTTGGTGAAAAATTAGACGACTTCTGTCTTAAAAGTGTCTTTTTAATGAAAAGATCTTATTGGTGCCTAAGTAGATACTCGCTAATACTGAAAGCGTTGTTATCACAATAAAAGCATTCAACAGCAAACTAGGAGGGGCCTATGGCCATCTTGGAGCATACTCTCGGAATAATGATCCACCCAGACCGCGAGTGGCGGGCTATACGCAGCGAGCGTCATTCCTTCATTCAAGTCTTCGTTAGTCACGTGCCGCTACTGGCGCTTATCCCTGTTATCGCATCTTACATTGGCGTAACCCAAGTGGGTTGGTCTTTTGGCGGCGGCGGTGTAACCAAGCTAACCAGTGTTAGTGCACTGAGCTTGTGTGCGATCACTTATTTCGCATTATTGGCCGGGGTTTATGTGTTGGGCGAATTCATTAATTGGATGTCGAGCACCTACGGTGTACGCGACGACGCCGATAAACGTCACTACGAAGGCACAGCGCTAGCCGTGTACGTTTCTATCCCGGTATTTTTAGCGGGCATAGTACAGCTCTACCCCAATATTTATTTAAATGCTTTGGCACTGTGTGCAGCAGGTGCTTACGCCATTTATTTAATTTACGAGGGAATCCCCATCTTAATGAACATCCCTAAAGAGCGCGCCTTTATGTACGCAACATCAGTAGTTACCGTTGCGTTGGTATTGGCTGTGGTCGTACGAGTGGGCTCTGTGATTTTATGGTCACTGGCGGTATCGCCGGTTTATGTGGATGGTTAAAAACAAAAGACACTCGTAGGGAATTTTAAAAGCGGGCATTGAGCCCGCTTTTTTATTGCCTGATTCTAGCCTGCGCAATATCGTTTCTGAGTACCTAGGTAATCTGAGTACCTAGGTAAAGAATCACTGCTGTGGTATAAAGATGAGCTACGGTAAAGGATTCTAGTGAGGTTTATAGATACTATGGGTTGGGATATTAGCTATCATCCAATATCTTCTGATGAAATTATTACGTTGTATTTTGATGGGCTAGAGAAAGAAGACGCCGCACAAACTTTGGGCCAGTTATTTAATGTCCATGAGTTTTATATCGAGCAAATGCGGTTACGCTTCGAAGAGGCCAACAAAATAGATGATTCAGTGCCTTTCAATAAAGGTCATACGTTTTATTTGGCAATTATTTGCGGATTTTTACGTAAGTTTCATTACATTCGTGGCGGTGCTTTCTCATTTGTAACCGATGATTCTTACTTAAAGTCTTATGTCAGTGATTGGGCTACCCTTGTACCCGAGCGTTACAAAACACAGCACTTTGACAACAAGCTAACTGATAATTATTGCGGTGGTGTTTACATCGCTAATTCTGAGCTGGTACGTTTAAAACAGGATTATGAATCGAACGAGCATGTTAGGTCTGCACTTGATAACCTGTTTTCCCATGGGCGAATCGCCGTATTTTGGAAGGCTGTTGATGAAGCTGTAGACCAAGGGCTGGGGTTGTTGGAAGCCTCTGAGGTAATCGAGCCAAACCCCATGGATCTGAATAAAAGCAAATGCTTATCGAATTTATTTAATTGCCATACTGACGGTCCAATATTGTATGCGGAAACAGCTGCTCAGCAGTTGTCAGAGGTTATGAAATCTAGTCAAAACCAAGTGGCATCGACTGAAGAAAAATTCCAAAAGAATAAAAAGAAAGGTTTTTTTCATTGGCTTTTTAAACGATAAATTGATGGGCGCTATCAAAGCTTTCTAAAGCGGTGCTTTACGGTTAACTTTCCCCTGACGGTATGCCGTGCTGACTCTAAGCTAATGTTATATTTAAAGGTTTTATTGATGGTTGTGGCGTATTACTCTGCCGGAATAATGTTTTAACGCTTAGAAATTTCCAAAGTGATTGAAATTCCCGACAAAGATAGAAAAACTGTCGTAAGTGTCTGTCTTTTCGGCCTAACCCGCGTACGAATTTTGGAAGAGCAAAAGAGCATCCATAAAATTGACGTTAGTTTCGTTATGATCCACAGTGCTTAACTATGACAAAATCTTGCGCCCTACAAGTCTCTTTGAAAAATACCCCCCCTTGCTATCACTGCATGGTTCGCTGTGTGCGGCGTGTTTTTTATGTGGGGAAAATTCTGTAATCGGTGAAAATTTCGATCACCGCCATTGGTGCGATGCTGCCCGTACGCTCGTTGCTCTAATGCGTATTCAACAACTGTACACTCTGTAGCTTCATCAACCCAATTCTTAGGGTTTGGCGCTCGTCGGCTTTTGTTAATCAGATTGTCGACACCATCTTCCTCAACTAGCCCCTGGTGACGATAGAAAGTGTTGCGCTTACATGCTTTGGCCACATTACCCAGCTCTTCTGCTAAATTCAACAAACAGGCTTTGTGTTAAATGATGGGATTATTAGTATGAATTATGAGAGTTACTTTTCGTTTTGATTTCAAGTTCGACACCTTTATCAAAACGGGTAAGTCTCGATTTTTTAAGAGGATGTAACAGATCAGGTCTAAACTTCCACAAATAAGGTTATCGAGCAGGTGCTCATAATCTAACCAGTTAGGAGTTTTTCAATCCATTGATGGTGGAGTGCACGTTACTAGCTAGCTTACTGAATTGTTGTGTTTGTAAGCTAGCTAACAATGTCGTTTACCGAGCAAATTGTAATGTATTTAATTACGCTCCTCCTGGATCCCCAGTAAAATCGACTAATAAGTCTTCGTCGGTAATGACCGTTTGGCAGGCTAATCGGTAGTGTGGTGGTAGGTCGTGAACATCCTGTTTTTCTTCTTCACGTTCTGTTATTTTTCCTAAAGATTTCAAAACACTACGTTCTTTGTCGGTTAATTTCATGCCTTTAACACGAAATCCATCCAAATGTGTAACCTGAACTAAGCAAGAGCCACATCGACCGTCTTCGCATTCAAACGGTATTTTAATATCGTTGTCTTTCGCTACACCGAGTAAAGTGGTTCTTTTGCCTGCGGTGGCTTCTACCTTAATGTTCCTCGGCATTATTGGCGAGGAAAAGTAAACAGTTGCCATAGTGTATCTCCTAAAGCTTTGAATTTGTTGGATGCTGTGCGCTATGGCTTCTGCAACGGGTATTCCACTAGGACAACTCTAAATTGATCTAGGTTAAATTATTGGCGTGTTAGAAAAGGGAATGCAAATGCGTCCCAAACAAGAGGTAGGTTTTTATAAATAGGTAGTATATCTTAACTATTTATAGGCGTTTCTTACGGCTGTGTTGTTGAAACGCCTTAAATTCACAGGAGTTTTATTTAACCTTGCCAAAGTGTAAATTCGGCTTTGGGTTCTCCGATAACTTGTAATGTGCACTCGCCCCATTCATTGGGTATATTCCATTGTTTATTAGGTGAGTAATCAAAGTACACGTATTTTTTTTGACACCGAAGTCTAAGTTCGTTTAACTCTCCCTGCGCGTCGAATATGGAAATGCTATTCTTTATTAGGCTGTGAAAAAGAAAACCTCGATCGTCTAGTTGCTCGCGAATGGAAAACGTTTGATCGTCTGATTTTAATGTTTTAATTGCTTGATAGGTGTCTTTAAATAACTCTATATCTTCTTTTTGTTGGTTTTTATTCATTTCTTCATAAGTGCTCAGTGCGTCGGCATAATGCTTTTGCTCTACTTGCAAGATGAAAAGCTGCCGTCTGGCAATGGCTCTTAATTCCTCGCTTAAGTAATTTAAATCTTTCCCTTTTGATTCGTAGCCTAGTGCACGGTTTAAGTAAAGTGGTTGGTTTTTTTGTTCGCCCTTAACGAATGCGAGGCGAAATTTTGAGAAGTTAATAAAAGCTCTTTCATAATTATTAAGGCTGGTTTTTTCTTCTAATTCACTTAATGTTTCTTGGGCTGTTTGAATGTTTTGCTTGTCTAAGTGTTTGTTAAACTTTTTGTAGAGCCGTCTAAAACTTCGGCTGGCACCTACCCCGCCTTCAATTGAAAAGCTATATCGGAAGTAGGCTGTCGATTCGATGCTTTGGCCGTTTAATTTGCCAGGGGTGAACTTAGATTTCATCAACGCTTTGCGGGCGGCTTTTTTCATATCCTGAGTAGCAGAATAATCTACAATGTTGGCTTCGCGAGGGGTGCCTTCTTCATCAACCACAACATTAAAGAGTACCCAGCCTTCCTTTCCACTGTAAAGATCCCCGCGAGGGTATTCGGGTTGTATTTTATTTTCTGCTGCTATAAAAGGCGCGGTAAAGACGGAGGTATCTGACAGGGATGTTAGCGGATAGAGCGTCAGCACTATTAATGTTAATAATATTCGAGTCATTGTAATTCTTTCTGCTCAATTTACACCGCACTATGCAGTGTATAAATTTTATAGAGTAAAGGATAAGGTATAGGGTAAGGGTATAAGGTATAGAATTTATTACAACTAGGCGTGTAGGTTAGCAAACTATACAAAGTCTGGCGAGGTCGGTTTCATTTTGAACAGCTTATGGGAGAAGCTAGGGAGTAGTTGCTTTCTTGGAAGGTAATAAGGCACAAGAGTAGACAAAAAAAGGGCCACAAACGTGGCCCAATAACAAGGATGTTAGAAATCAGGTAGAAGCCAAATGGCCGAGTTGGTCTGTTTTGTTTTCTTCGTTTTTCTCAACCAGTCGAACACCTTCTTGCAACGCGTCAATCAACTTATCATACGTGGTGATATGAATATGGTTGGCGTTTAGGTTTTTCAGCACGGTTTCGATTTTTTGATTGGCTCCGCAAATTATTAACTGTCGGCCCGCGGCGATGGCGTCTTTGGTGACGGTTTCCACCGCCATAGACGCGGAGACATCCACCAAAGGTACCCGGCTGAAATCGAGGATTAATACTTGCGAGCCGGGTTTAACCTTTTCGCGTACGTGGTGGCCGAGATCCGCCGCCGCACCAAAGCTTAATGGGCCGCCAAAGCTGAAGATGCTGATTTTCCCTTTGCCTTTACGCAGCAGCTCGTTTTCTGCTGGGTCGTTCAGGGTATCGGGGATTTTTTTCAGTTCTTCAATTTGCAGTTGGGCAATTTGGCGAACATAAGCCAGTGCCGCCAGTACCACGCCAACACCCACGGCGGTGATTAAATCGACAAATACGGTTAAGCCCAATACCAATAACATTAGGGCAAAGTCCCAACGCGGGCCGGTGTGCGCACGCTTTAGATAACTCCAGTCGATAATATCCAAACCGACTTTAACCAAAATGCCTGCTAATACTGCATGAGGAATATGGGCAGCCAGTGGGCTCAAGCCCAGTACAATGGCCAATAGCACCAGTGCGTGGGTCATGCCGGAGATATTGCTTACACCGCCACTGCGAATGTTAACCACGGTACGCATGGTGGCACCGGCACCGGCAATACCGCCGATCAATCCGGCAAATGTGTTACCAATGCCTTGGCCAATTAATTCTTTGTTGCTGTTATGGCGGGTGCGCGTCATGTTATCGGCCACCAGCGAGGTCAACAGGCTATCGATGGAGCCCAGCACCGCCAAAATAAAGGCCGCTTCCAAAATCAGTAGCAAGTGCTCTTGGCTGTATACGGGCAGGTGCAAGCTGGGAAGACCCGTGGGAATCGCGCCCAATGCCGGAATGTTGGACACAAACAGGCTGACCAGCGTGCCGATAATCAACGCCGCCAGAGCGCCTGGCAGGTATTTACCCAACACCGGCGGCCATTTGTAGGCGATAACCAGTGTGCCAACTCCCAAGGCGAGCGTGGCAAAGTTAATGTCGGTGAGCGCGGTGGGTAGATAACTCAAAGCGCCGATAGTGCCGCCAGGAGGTTCATGGCCCAGCAATCGGCCCAACTGCAAAATGATGATAATGGCACCAATGCCGGTCATAAAACCGGAAATTACCGGATAGGGCACGAGGCGAATGTATTGGCCAACGCCCAACACCCCAAACAAGATTTGCATTAAACCGGCAACGACGACCGCGGTAAAAATCAACGCCGGATCGCCAGAGAGACTGGCAAACAAGCCGGCCAACACGACCACCATTGGGCCGGTAGGGCCGGATATTTGCGACGGCGTGCCGCCAAATAGAGCAGCGAAAAAGCCCACTGCGATTGCGCCGTAAAGACCGGCAATGGGCCCCAGACCCGATGCCACACCCAACGCTAGTGCCAGCGGCAAAGCAACAATGCCGGCGGTGATACCGCCGGTGATGTCACCGCGAATATTGGAAAAATCGAGCTTCATTACACCACTCCTAAGCTTGTGCGGTTGTTTGATCGCCGTACAGTTGTTGCATAGGCTTAAAGGTGTTTTGAGCTTCGTCGTAGCATAGGATTTCGCCAGTTTCGATGTGATACACCCAGCCGTGCAAGCGTACTTGGCCGGTGGCTAATTTGGCCGCTACGGTTGGGTGGGTGCGCAGGTGTTGCAGCTGAAGTAAGACATTTTCCTGAGTCACTTCGGCTAAATGTTCGTGGCTAATCTCGCCGTGTTTTTCTTTAACCACCGCCGTTGCCGCGCAACAGTGGCCCAGCCATTCTTTAACGTGAGGTAAGCCTTCGAGGGCTTCTGGATTCATGGCGCCTTTCATGGCACCGCAATCGGTATGGCCACACACAACGATATCCACCACACCGAGCGCTGCAACGGCGAATTCGATGGACGCGGTCATGCCGCCGGTATGGTTGGTGTGCGGAGGAACCACGTTACCGGCGTTGCGGCAGATAAACAGTTCGCCCGGATCGGTTTGCGTTAGTAGGTTGGGGTCGATACGTGAATCGGAACAGGTAATGAAAAGAACCTCGGGGTTCTGTCCGTTCGCCAATTTTTTAAATGTGGTTTCTTTTCTGGGGAAAACATCGCGCTGGAATTTAGCGACGCCAGTAATCACATGCTGCATTGATAGGCCTCCTGACAGCCAAAATAGGATGAAACTTGAATTAACTCGCTAATAAGTTAATTTCTCTACAATATTCAAGCGATCGGGTAAGTTGCATCCCTATTGTTCACTCTTTATTCGGATGAGGAAGAAGGGAAGCGAGTAGTGTTGACTGATAGGTATATAGGATAAAATACTAACCCGTGATAAGATTCTGTTATCAGGAGCTAGAACCTTTCACCCTTATCCAGAGCCATATCCAGAGCCATGTCCGCATCCGAAAAACAGCCCTCGCTCAGTCAACTCAAATACTTTTTAGCCGTGGCTCGACAACAGAGTTATCGCTCAGCCGCCCATCAATTGGGCGTGAGCCAACCCACACTGACAGGACAAATTGCCGCACTGGAAAAGTCACTGGGCGTGGTGTTGTTTGAGCGGTCTCGCAGCGGTACGCAATTATCACCCCAGGGGCGCATTCTGTTAGAGCCTGCCGCCGAAGTGGTGCAGTCGGCGCTGCGATTCAGTGAGCAGGCCCGTGCCATGGCGGATGACAGCCAAAATACCTATCGCCTGGGAGTGCCTTTTACGCTGGGGCCCTATTTATTGCCGTTTGTGCTGCCCGATTTGCACCGGCGTTTTGAGAAACTGAAATTTTATGTTCGCGATGCTGCCCCCAGTTTGCTGCAACAGGGCTTGTTGGATGGCGAGTTTGACTTAATTATTTCGCCACAGTTAAAAGAGTCGGGACAATTGGTATCTTCAGAGCTATTTATCGAACCTTTAAAGTTTGTTATCCCCAGCGATCATCGCTTGGCCGGGCAACAATTTATTGATCCTGAAGAAATTCGCGGCGAAAAAGTCTTAACACTGGAAAACACCCATCACTTTCATTACCAAGTGTTGGATATTTGCAATAAGTTAGGCGCAAAAGTGCAGCGAGATTACGAAGGCACCAGCTTGGATACGCTGCGGCAAATGGTGGTTATGGGTATGGGGGTGGCGTTTTTGCCGGGGCTCTACGTGCACTCAGAATTACATCACCCCGAGGCACTGCATGTGTGCGAACTGTCCGAGACACCCATCGTTCGCCGCCACAGCCTAATTTGGCGCAATACCGCGCCAGGCCGGAGTTTTTTTCGAGAGCTGGCATCGCACTTGCGCGAAATTATTGGCAGTAAGCTCACCGATGCGGTGCGTGTGTTGGAGGGGTAGAATGGGTTTCGGCCATCCACCATATACAGAGAAGGCATCGATTAACTTCCAAAAGCTATTGGCCTGCCTAAATTGACCTCAGTCTTATGATTATTTAATAAAATCAAGCGTTTATCTCGCTTAGCCTGGTCGATACGTCACGCATGGCTAGAAAGCCTTACCCAAGCTGGTTCCAAAATTCAGAGGTTGTATATTGCTACCTCGTTTTCAGAAAAGATGGTAAAATTGAACAAGGTGCATATAGAAACTAGCAGCGAAAGTAGCAATGTTAGTCTTTGGGGAATTTGTGCGTTCATAGTTATTTTACGGATGTGTTAATTTCTACATAGCAGCTTAAAGACGGTTATTGGCTCGCCATAGGGATACTATGGAATAACCAACGTTTTTAGCACCAAAAAGTTAGAAGGGAATAGCTACTCAATAAGGAGTAGGTGAGGGTGCCCCCACCACTTGTGCAGACACGGATAGTGCATGATTTTCAACTCGATAGAATTTCTAATTTTCCTCCCAATTGTTTATTTAGTTTATCTTAAGCTAAATCATAGAGGACAAAATCTCTGGTTGTTGGCAGCCAGTTATGTTTTCTACGGTTGGTGGGACGCGCGTTTTTTATACTTGATTGTTGTATCTTCAGTTGTTGATTATTTATCGGGCAAGTTGATTCATCATCAACATATCAAGCTCAACGATATCGGTAAAACTATCCTCTACATGACCACCGGAGCCATTGTTTTCCTTGGCTTTATGGGTGAGTTTAATCATATATTTTGGTTTGGAATCTCTGGGGTTGGTGTTGTTTCGGTTTTAGCCTTATTCGGCCACTACTATACCTTTACCAGTGATAAGCATCGCCGCAAAGTCGCATTGATTACAAGTATGTGTACCAATCTTGGAATCCTTGCCATATTTAAATACTTTAACTTTTTTATCGAAAGTGCTGAAAGCGCGTTGCAGTCACTAGGGTTCAGCAATGTCGATAATTTTCAGCTGGACATCATATTACCTGTAGGAATTTCATTCTATACGTTCCAAACTATGAGCTATACGATAGATATCTATCGTGGAAAGCTTAAACCTTGCGATCATTTCCTAGATTTTGCTTTGTTTGTCTCTTATTTTCCTCAATTGGTTGCAGGTCCTATTGAACGCGCAACGAATTTACTGCCCAAAATCATCGAAAAGCGCAAAGTAACTTGGGAAAAAGTTACAGAAGGTTGCGGCTTAATTTCCTACGGACTCTTTAAAAAAGTAGTAATTGCAGATGGCGTTTCTTCATCAGTTGCGTCGGTTTATGGTAATGGCAATGCCTCCTGGTTAGATATTGCCGGAGCCACTGTATTATTTGCCATACAGATTTATTGTGATTTCTCTGGTTATTCAGATATTGCCCGCGGAACGTCAAGACTTTTGGGCATTGATTTGATGAAAAACTTCAACTTACCGTATTTCTCACGAAACCCCAGTGAATTCTGGCAGCGTTGGCATATTAGTTTATCGAGCTGGTTGAGAGATTATTTATACATATCTCTCGGCGGAAATCGCAAAGGAAACTTCAATACCTATCGAAATTTGTTTTTGACGATGCTTTTGGGGGGGCTTTGGCATGGCGCTGCCTGGAATTTCGTGCTTTGGGGCGCATACCAAGGTGGAATTTTAGTTTTGTATCGCATACTCTCAGACCGAATATGTGCTTTATGGCCAAAATCCAACTGGGTTGCGTTTATTCGCACCCCCATAGCTTGGGCAATGTTTTTTGTGTTTACATGTTATGGTTGGTTATTGTTTAGAGCGGAATCGTTTGAGCAAATTGTAAATTACACTCATACATTGTTTACAAACTTTGGAGATTTTTCTCTTTCTCTGGATTTTCCCCCATTTGCTACTCTGCTAGGCCTGCCGATACTTTTGGCGTTTGAAGTCTCTAGTTATTGGCAGCAAAAAAATAAAATTCATTGGTTAACTGCGTATGGGTCTACAAAGAGATTTATTGCGGCTCAATCTTTCTTATATTCTATAATGTTGTTCATATTTCTGGCGGCGTTAAGCACTCCGCCAGCAGACTTTATTTATTTCCAGTTTTAATGGTTGAGTCAATTATGCGGCCTAAATACCAGCTACTTTATATCTCAATCTTAACAATTGTTATGTTAGGGCTTATTGATTTAGGTATGGGGTTAATGTTTGGGACTGAGAAGTTTCAGCCACAGAATAGTAAAATAGATAAATACTTTGGGTACGGCATATCTGTTAAGCGCAAACTTGATATTTGAATTGGTAACGATGATAA
>CAYFFE010000023.1:0-16937 GCA_964342265.1 uncultured Cellvibrionaceae bacterium
TACTCAATCAAGCGCAAGTCGAAATCTTCACCACCCAGGAAGGTGTCACCGTTGGTGGCCAGCACTTCAAATTGGTGCTCGCCATCGACATCGGCAATTTCGATGATGGAGATATCGAAAGTACCACCGCCCAGGTCGTACACGGCAATGGTGTGATCGCCCTTGGCTTTGTCCATACCGTAGGCCAGTGCCGCAGCGGTAGGCTCGTTGATGATGCGCTTAACCTCAAGACCGGCAATTTTACCCGCGTCTTTGGTGGCCTGACGCTGGGAATCGTTAAAGTAAGCCGGAACAGTAATCACCGCTTCGGTAACTTTCTCGCCCAGGTAGTCCTCGGCGGTTTTCTTCATCTTTTTAAGGACTTCGGCAGAGATTTGAGGCGGTGCTTTTTTGTCGCCTTTTACTTCTACCCAAGCATCGCCGTTATCGGCCGATACAATTTTGTACGGAACCATGGAGATGTCTTTTTGCACCACGTCGTCGGTAAACTTGCGACCGATCAAACGTTTTACCGCAAACAGGGTGTTGTTGGGGTTGGTTACGGCCTGACGCTTGGCGCTCTGACCCACTAGAATTTCGTTGTCGTCGGTAAAGGCAACAATCGATGGGGTGGTGCGATCACCTTCGGCGTTTTCGATAACTTTTGCTTTCTCGCCTTCGAGTACACTCACACAAGAGTTGGTTGTACCCAGGTCGATACCAATGATCTTGGCCATCTGTTCTCTCCAAAAAATCGGTTCGTCGTGTTGTTTGACTGCCAAGCTGTATGTGCTTGGCGTTCGTGCTTTTTAGCTTGCTGTTCTATATTGGCGCCAGAGCCGGTATTTCAAGGCTCAATAACAACAATTTTTCTGGGCTTGTTAGGCCGGCGCTTTACTCACTACCACCATGGCCGGGCGCACTAAGCGACCGTTTAAGGTGTAGCCTTTTTGGAATACGTTAAGCACGGTATTGGGCTCGACATCGGCGTTCTCAACCATGCTCATGGCTTGGTGCAATTGCGGATCGAATGGCTCACCTTCGGGGTTAACGGCTTCCAAGTTGTGATTATTGAGGGCATCGGCCAGTGTTTTAAGGGTTAGCTCCACACCTTCTTGCAGTGGCTTGGTGGATTCGTCCGCACCTTCAAAAGCGGCGATGGCTCGCTCCAAGTTGTCTGCCACCGGCAGCAAATCTTTGGCGAATTTTTCCAGCGCAAACTTGTGGGCTTTTTCCACGTCTTGCTCGGCGCGACGGCGAATATTTTGCGCCTCGGCAGCGGCGCGCAGGGATTGCTCTTTGGCCTCTTGCAATTGCGCTTCCAGCTCTGCGATTTTGGCTGCCTGCTCGTCGCTGGCCGGCTCGGCCTGTGGCGCTTCGGCCTCAGGATTTGCGTTTACTGGCTCTTGTTGTTCAGTTTCAGAAGTCTCCGCTTCCGATTGCGTGTTTTGCTCTTCGTTGGACACCTTTCACTCCGAAATCTTTGTGGTTAGCGGCAATGCGTTTTCCCCGGCATTAATCAAACGAGTAATGTCAGCCCCTATATGGGGCCGGGATGAAGGGCTTCAAGTCCCGCGAGGGCCATTTGCCTACTTTTCTTGCGCCCGGTTCCGGGTGATGACTTGCACCGCGTTAAACGGAGCATCGCACTCAGTAAAATCCCGGATGAATTATTCACCGATTCCCTGTATAAATCCGATGTTCGCGCGCCCAACAGACAAGGAATCGCACACTGTGTTAACGCACTTGAGCATCAAAAACTTTACCCTCGTCGACCAATTGGATCTGGAATTACAACCGGGTATGACCGCGCTCACCGGCGAGACCGGAGCGGGTAAATCCATCATGCTCGACGCCCTGGCGCTGGCGCTGGGGGATCGCGGCGACGGCGATAAAGTCCGCGCCGGCGAAGAGCGCGCCGATATCAGCGCGCAGTTCGATTTAAGCCAATCACCGGATGCGCGCCAGTGGCTCGTCGAGCACGATCTTTCCGACAACCAGGATTGCATCCTGCGCCGAGTAGTCACCGCCGAGGGCCGATCGCGCGGCTACATCAACGGCCAACCGGCGACCATGAGCCAACTGCGTGAGTTGGGCAATCTACTGATTGATATTCACAGCCAGCACGCCCATCAATCCCTGCTGCGCAAGGACACCCATCGCCATTTGCTGGATAACTTCGGCGGCCTGCAACCGCTGGCCGAGCAGGTACAGCAAGCCCACCAACAGTGGCATCAGTGCCATCAGCGCTTACAAAGCCTGCTCAACCAAAGCGCCGAATACGAACAAAAACTTCAGTTGTTGTCGTTTCAGGTGGAAGAGTTGGACGCTTTGGGCCTTAAAGCCGGAGAACTACAAGAGCTAGAGGACGAGCACAAACTGCTGGCCAACGCCGAACAGAGCCTGCAAACCTGCCAATTGTTAGCCGAGCTTTGCGGCGGCGACGAGCAGAGCTTGGAATCGCTAATCGCCCGAACCCTTAACCAGTTTGCCCAACTGCCGCACAAAACCGACGATCTGCAAGAAGCCGAAGAGCTGTTGATTAGCGCCGACATACAAATTCGCGAATCCAGCAACGCCCTCAATCGTCACCTCAACAGCGTAGAGATTAACCCCGAGCGCCTGCAGGAAGTGGACGAACGATTGGGCTCGATTTTTCAAACCGCGCGCAAGCATCGCGTGCCGCCATCGGAGTTGGTGGCCCTGCACGAGCAATTGAGCGCCGAACTGGAAGCGCTAACCGGCGACGATCACAAGATTGAGCACCTCGAAGCCGAAGAGCAGCAACTCAAGCAAACCCTGCTTGCGCTGGCCGAACAACTCTCTAGCAAGCGACACAAAGCCGCGCAAAAGCTTGCCAAAGCCGTTAATGAGCAACTGCACAGCCTAGCCATGACCGGCAGCCATTTTGAGCCCGTGCTGCACGCCACCGAGCCCAGCAAACACGGCCTGGAGAGTGTGGAATTTTTAATCAGCACCAACCCCGGAGCCAGCCCCAAGCCGCTGGCAAAAATTGCCTCCGGCGGCGAGCTGTCACGCATCAGTTTGGCCATTGTGGTGGTAACCGCACAAACCTCCAGCATTCCTACCATGGTGTTCGATGAGGTGGACGTGGGTATAGGCGGCGCAACCGCCGATGTGGTGGGCAGTTTGTTGCGACAATTGGGCGAGCGCGGACAAATTATTTGCGTAACGCACTTAGGACAAGTAGCCGCCCGAGCGCATCATCATTTGCAGGTGAGCAAAAACCAATCGAAACAATCGGTAACCAGCCAATTGCGACGGCTCGACAACGAGGAAAAAGTAGTGGAAATTGCGCGGATGATTGGCGGTTCGGAAACCGCCCAATCACTGGCTCACGCCAAGGAAATGATCGAAAAAGTGTAAAACAAAAAGATTTAGTTGGGCTTCTTTTTAACGTACAGCACTAGGCTGTGGCCGGTAAGCTCGTAGCCGTGATCTTTGGCGATTTGATCTTGCAAACGCTCGATTTCCTCGCTGTGAAATTCAAGCACCTCACCGGAATCCACACACACCATGTGATCGTGATGATCACCGCGATCCAGCTCAAACACCGAGTGGCCACCATCAAAGTTGTGGCGCTCCACCAATCCTGCACCTTCAAATTGCGTGAGTACGCGATAAACGGTGGCAAGGCCCACGTCTTCACCCGACTCCATTAGGGCTTTAAATACATCTTCCGCGCTCATGTGGCGTTGTTCGGAGGACTCCAGAATCTGCAGAATTTTCACCCTCGGCAGAGTAACCTTTAAACCGGCTTTTCTAAGTTCGTGATTTTCCACGGTAATTTTCTCTCCGCACTATTCAGGATACCAACGATTCAGTATTATCCCCGTTCAATTTCCAATGTGGAACCCCCGCTATGCAAAAAACGGTACAACTATTTCTGGCCCTGATGATAACCAGCCTGCTGGCAAGCTGTTCTTATCTCAAGTTTCCAGGGGTATACCGAATTACCATACAACAGGGTAATGTCATCACTCAGGAGATGATTGACCAACTCAAACCGGGTATGACCAAGCGCCAAGTTCGCTTTGTGCTGGGCACTCCCCTGATCGACGACCCATTCGTCCTTGACCGCTGGGATTACTACTACAGCTACACTAACCCACGCGCCAAAACTTTCAACCACAGCGTAACTGTGGTTTTTGTGAATGACTCGCTCACCGATTTAATCACCACGCAAGAGTTCGTATTGCCCAAAACCTTTAAACGCGAGTTCGATGACCAACAGCAGGCCGCGACCGACGAATAATCGCCCCAATCAAGCTCGCCATGAAAATTAAAACCAAAGATTTTTATAAACGAGTGCGCCAAAACTTGGCCAAACCCATGGCCGCCAAAGGTTATCGACAAACCTCCGGCGGACTGCCGAGCTGGCACCAACAGCAGGGCGAGCAGTATTTAACGATTTGGTTTGAAGGCCATCAATGGGGCTGGGATGAGCTGTGGGGATCGTCGTTTACGGTGGAATTCCAACTCGATCCCTCTTATGAGCCGGGCGTGGGCCATTTCGATCACCGGGAGCGATTGCCCAACTTACTCTCCGTGCTCGAACGAGAACAAATACGCCAATCCAACAATTACATCATTACCGAGATGCCCGGCTACCAGCAAAACACCCAAGTGTTTGCCCAAGCCGATGGCGCAACCATTCTGCTGTTGGGCAAAGACCGCCATAAACAGCCCTACGCCCCCAACCAAGATATCTGGTTTGAATACCTACTCCCGGCCCACATCGACGATTGGACTGAGTATTTTGTGTCTGTGTTAGATTCCGCCCAGGCGCGTTTTATCGAATCCCTGTCGCCAACATCGTCCGGCCAATAAGCAACCATTCGATCGGCCCAAACAGTTATTCCTTGGCGGCTTTGGCTGCACGCCGACGGCGAGCCTCTTTGGGATCGGACTTGAGCGGCCGGTAAATCTCCACACGATCCCCTTCCTGCAGCTCGTGCTCGTGGGCTTTTTTTAAACCTTTGGTGCCCAGCGCCTGGCCGAAAATACCCATTTTCGCGGATTCGATATCGATTTCGGGAAACTCGCACTGAATTCCCGACAATTTAACCGCTTCCAGCGCTGTGGTGCCGCAGGGCACCGTTAACTCGATGATTTTTTGCTTTTCGGGCAGCGCGTAGGCTACTTCGACCACAATGGGGGAGTTTTCGGAGGAGGACGACAAAGTCATGCGCATTAACCGTAAATTAATTTAGCCCGCTTACACAGGGCCTCGACTTGCTGGTTGGCCGCGGCCTCAAATAATTTGCCTGCGGCCATAGCCACTAAGCGGTTGGAAAATTCAAAATCCAGCTTGAGCTGCACCTTACACGCCTGCTCGGACAAGGGCGTAAACGTCCATAAACCGTGCAAGCGTTTAAACGGGCCTTCCAACAAATCCAGCTCCATAATCGCCGGCGCGGCCAGCTTATTGCGCGTTGCAAACGTTTGGCTGATTTTGCCTTTGCCCAACGTTAAGCGCGCCTCCATCCAATCCTCGCCCTTGCCCAGCAGCTCGGTTTTTTGGCAGCCCGGCATAAACTCCGGATAGCGCTCCACATCCGCCACCAAACGGAACATTTGCTGATCGGAATAATTAACAAGAGCGGATCGTTCGATGGTGGTCACGGCAATAATCGCTGGGCGCTATCAATAAACAGAGGCGCGATTGTAGAGAAGCAAGCCCGCTCTCGCAAACTTCCAGCCCAAAAACCAACGATCACTGGCCGCTGTTAACGCCATTAAAAACTGCCAATAAATTCCGACAAAGTACCGTACAGCGCAAACACAAACACCGCCGCCACCAACACCGGCGAAATATAGCGCACCACAAACAGCCAGATCTCAAACATGGGGTGGCCCTCGGCCTCCAGCTCTTTGGCAACGATGGCTTTGTTCATCTTCCAACCCACAAACAGGGCAATAAACAAGCCGCCCAACGGCAGCATTAACTGTGAGGTGAGAAAATCCAAAAAGTCGAAAGGGGTTTTCTTCAGCAACAAGATCGGCTTCCAATCGCCCAGCGCGTTAAACGACAACAGGGCAAAAATGCCCAAAAACCAAGCGATACCGCCGAGAATGGCAACCGCCTTGACGCGATTAAACTGCTTGCTCTCCCCCAGCCAAGCCACACCCGGCTCGACCAGCGACACCGCCGAACTCCATGCCGCCACCGCCACCAGGGCAAAAAATAAAGTGCCGAAAATCTGCCCACCGGGCATATTGCCAAAGGCGATGGGCAAACTTTGGAACATTAAGCCCGGCCCTCCGGTGGGCGATAAAACCGGATTGGCAAACACAATGGCAAAAATCGCCAGCCCCGCCACCAAGGCAATAAGCGTATCCAAAAAGCCAATCATCACTACGGTTCGGGCCACATTGGAGTGATCGGGCATATAGGCACCGTAGGCCATAATCGCGCCCATGCCCAAACTCAAAGTAAAAAAGGCATGGCCTAAGGCTTTGAGCGTAGGCTCATAGGTGAGTTGGCGAGTGCAATGGGCGATATCGCCGGTGCAAGCCACAAGATTGCCCTCGGCATCGGCCTGAACGTATTTGTAAAGCAGCTTGGAGAAATCTGGGTTAAACAAAAAACTCAACCCGGCACCGATATCGCCTTCCACAACGCCGTAACCCAGCAAAACAAACAACGCCAAAATTAAAAACGGCATCATGTAGCGCGCCACAGCGCCCAAGCCGCGGGTAACCCCCAGCGCCACCACAGTGCAGGTAACAATCATAAACAGCGTATGCCAAAAGCCTAACGTGGCCTTATCGGCCAAAAAACCGCCCCAAATACCGCCCACCTGTTCGACATCGGCACCGGTAAAAGCGCCACCAGCGGTGACAAACACATAGTGCAAAGCCCAACCAGCCACCACACTGTAAAACGACAAAATACACAGCCCAGCGATGACGCCCATCCAGCCAATACTGGTCCAACCGCCGTGCAAACCGCCCTCTTCCACTACGTATTTCATGGAATTAACGGGACTCATACGCCCGCGACGCCCCAACAACACCTCGGCCATCATCACCGGAATGCCAATAAGCGCGATGCACAGCAAATACACCAAAACAAACGCACCACCACCGTTCTCGCCACTCATGTAGGGGAACTTCCAAATATTCCCCAACCCCACCGCCGAGCCCGTGGCGGCCAAAATAAAGACCCAGCTACTCGACCAAACCCCGTGAATTTTCTGCTGACTCATAATGGTGGCCCCGTTGTTGTTTTAAAAATTATCGTTGTATTTTCTAAAAAAGTTGCATTGTAGCGGCTTTATTAGCCAAGTTTAATTCTGGCGGGTCACAGTTCAGAGTGGCTGGGTCGTGCGGGTTCGTAGAGGTTGGGTCGTTTGAGTAAGGTGTGGCTCAAACCACGCCGCAGAAATCTGAACAATAACAACGCGCCAAAAATCTAAAACGAACACGACCACGAGGCAGGAGCCGAGCCACGAGCAAAGCGAGTGCGAGCCCCACAAACCCAAGCAGAGCCACGCCTCTGCGCCGTGTTTTGTAGGGCGACGTTATTAAAAAGTCAGGACGATTTTTCAATGACACAAGGTAAAAGAAGCACTGGCCATGAGCAGCGCGAATGCGAGCTGGGCAAGTTCAAGGATAACCACGACTGAAACTTCAAACAAACACGACCACGAGGCAGGAGCCGAGCCACGAGCAAAGCGAGTGCGAGCCCCACGAAACTAAGCAGAGCCACGCCTCTGCGCAGCGTTTTATTGGGCGACGTCATTGAAAAGTCAGGACGACTTTTTAATGACACAAGGTAAAAGAAGCCCTGGCCATGAGCAGAGCGAATGCGAGCTGGGCAAATTCAAGCACAACCACGCACACACAAATTCAAACGAACACGCCCGCGAGGCAGGAGCCGAGCCGCGGCAGCGCGAGCCCGATAAAACCAAGCAGAGTCACGCCTCTGCGCCGCGTTTTGTAGGGCGACGTCACACAAAAGTCAGGACGACTTTTGTGTGACAAAAGGTAAAAAGCAAATATAATCCGCGGCTATGGGTAAAACGAAAAAGAAAAAACCAAGCAGCAATACCATTGCTCAAAACCGCCGCGCACGCTTTGATTTTCATATAGAAGAAAAATTTGAGGCGGGCCTAGTACTGCAAGGCTGGGAAGTAAAAAGCCTGCGCGAAGGCAAGGGCCAACTTACCGACTGCTACGTGGTGTTTGAAAACGACGAGGCTTGGTTGCTCAATTGCCAAATCACGCCGCTTAAAACTGCCTCCACTCATTATGTAACCGAGCCAATCCGCAAACGTAAGCTGCTGTTGCATCGCAAGCAAATCGATAAACTGGAAGAAGCCACCGAGCAAAAAGGCCACACCATTGTCGCGCTATCGCTCTACTGGAAGGCGCACATGGTGAAATGCGAAGTGGCCATTGCCAAAGGTAAAAAACAGCACGATAAGCGCGATACCGAAAAGCAACGCGACTGGGACCGGCAAAAGCAGCGTGTTATGCGATCAGCGAACGGCTAGCTGCATCCAACTAAAATCAATTAAGAATGCACTCCCACTTGGCTCTCTAAACGCCTTGATGTCAGCCAGGAGACAATAAATGAAAATAAACGACGAGCTGGAAATTGAGCACCTAGTAACGGAAGCCGATCTGGCCAAAACACTCAGCACAGACGAATCAGATGACTTTCCCGCAGTGCTCGCCACATCCCAAATGATCGCTTTAATGGAACTGGCAGCTGCGCGATTGATGCAGCCTCTACTGGCCGAAAATCAGCTATCGGTGGGCGTAGACGTGAACGTTACGCACAGTGCAGCAACTCTTGTAAACGAAACCGTACAGATCAAAGCTAGGTATCAAGGTTTGCAAGGCAAGCTCTACCAATTTGCGGTAGAAGTGCACGACAAAGGTGGCTCGGTGGGGTCGGGCAAACACACTCGAGCAATCATCGAAACCGAACGGCTACTCAAAAGTGCCAACCGCAGAATATCCCAAGGGCAGCCATCGTAAAAGTGGTGCTTGGAAAGCCACTCGTATTACGCTATGGTTACCAATCCTCTGCCGTTTGTGCTTGATTTTATGTTAAACGCCCAAACAGTAGAGAGAACAAGCAAAACCACTCGCTTGTTAAACCTAATACCCGAATGATTACCAAGTTCTGGGGGCGATTAGGATTCGACGACGGTGACAAAACTCTAAGTGCATGTGGTGATGACAGCCAATCACCTTAATCCAAAGCTGTACATTAATAGTTGCAAATGATGACAACTACGGTGCTCAATTAGCTGCTTAATTGCAGCCGATGAAAGCTCCAACTAGCCGCTACGGCCGCTAGCGGTCTTTAACAAGGTGCCTATACCGCGTTAGGGACTGTCACTCAGAATAGGATCGCAGCAAAGCTCGCTTGGGGTGGCGCTGTTAAACTTTTACCAAGATCGCACTTTGCGCCCTGCCCGTTGGGCCGCCCGGTGTTAAATTAATAAACGGAACTAAACATGTAGAGCTTACAGCGGCGCACTGGCGGACGGGGGTTCAAATCCCCCCGCCTCCACCAATTTTATACTTACAAATCAGTAAGTTAGGGAAAGGGAATTCCCAATTGGTCCACATATAGTCCACAGAAAGAAATATCAGCTTCAAAAATCCAAAGACCTCGACCTAAAATTCCCTCAAAGAGGAACTAAGAGTCAGCTAATGAAAAGGGTAAGCTATAAAGTTGTTAAGGGACTTGAAGGATTTGATGCTTTCGAACAAGAAATGGGCGAATTATTAACCAAAGGCTGGAAGCCAGTCGGTGGAATGACATTCAATAACGGAGTTGTTTACCAGGGAATCGCAAAAGTAATAACCGTAAACAATTCAGCAAGTAAACAAGCCAAAAGCACTAAAGAAGCCAAACTATTAGGCGCGCAAGATGCAATGCGGCGGGTTGACGAGCTTACGTAACCGAAAGATCTTCAATCTAATGGAAAATAAAGACGATGCTGAGCGCCGGGAGGTTAGCTATTATCGGCTTTTATTGTTAGGTGTATAAACCTATATCGTAGCAAATTGGTTTTGGAGTTATTTTTCCAAATGAGAAAGTTAATTTCGCCGATTTTCGAAAATTTTTTATTTAACCAACTGGCAATGACTCGCCCGTTTAAACTTCCAATCAGCAAACGCACAATAAGCCACGTGGACTAGGTGCCGTATTCCAGGCAGCGCCACCACGCTCGCCAATATTTTCCACCTGGGCAGTTGCTGCCAAATTAAAATAAACGCGTCTACTCCCACATGTAATTGATCGTTGCCATCAACAGCGTGCAAACGTTTTAAGCCTTGCTCTAAACTAATACCCAATGCATTTAATGACTCGGGCGTTGATGTAATGTCCTGCCAATTAAAAACCCCTAGCGGGGCAATGGTGCGATAATATTTGATTTCTTTGGAGCACAATCCACAGGTGCCATCGTAAAAAACGGTAATCATAAGCTCATCACACAATAAATGTTTTAATGGGGTTTTGTGGCATACAACATGTAATTAATCCAAAGCTTCGGCGTTAGTTTCATGGAGCGGGTAATGGGGTTAACCGTTACGCCCGAGGCATTTTGTATTTCCAACCCGCCTTGCGTTAGGTGGGTTTTAATTTCATCGGGCTTACGCAGTAAATTGTAGCGATGCGTGCCTTTGGGTAACCACCCTAAAACGTATTCCGCCCCAATAATGGCCACAAGCCCTGCCAACCAATTGCGATTAATGGTTGCTACAAAGGTCGCGCCGCCAGGCTTTACCAAATTATTGCAGGCGCTCATAAACGAGCTTAAATCAGCCACATGCTCGACCACTTCCATATTAAATACGATATCAAAGCGGTAATTGGATTCGCTGAGTGCTTCGGCGGTTGTATGTTGGTAGTCGATTTTTAGATTGCTATCGGCGGCATGTTTTTTGGCGATGAAAATATTTTTTTCTACCACATCAACGCCGGTAACCTGCGCGCCCAAGCGAGCCAGGGATTCGCTTAGGATGCCGCCACCGCAACCAATATCGAGCACCGACAAGCCCTGCAATGGCTGTGCGGAGTTTTCTGCTTGGAATTGACTGCTGCTAATTTGCGCCAGAATCCAATCAACACGCACTTTATTTAAGCGGTGCAGCGGCCAGAACGGGCCCGTTGCATCCCACCAGGTATCGGCTAGGTTATGGTAATGCGCCAGCTCTCGGGCATCGATGCTTGGGCTGTCGATAATTTTTTGGTTCACTGCTTTCACCTTGGTATAAAAACATTGTTTAACTGGAGTGCGGATAATAGCCACAGTAATTGACGTAAAAATTAATCAATAACATTTTACCCGTTAAGGCCATTGTGGATTAAAGCTCATTTAAATGCTCTAAACACCAGTTCGCTCGTGCCAGCACCGCGTGTTTTTGTTCTTGGCTTTGCTTGTCCCAGGTACGGTAAATCATACCAACGCGTTGATTGTGCTCCAGCAAACCCCGATGGGTTTCTAAAAAATTCCAGTAAAGGCTATTGAGTGGGCAGGCGTTTTGTGTTGTTTTTTCTTTTACTTGGTAGTAACAATTTTTGCAGTAATCACTCATTTTATTGACGTAATTACCACCGGCCGAATAGGGTTTGGTAGCCACCCAACCGCCATCCGCAAATTGGCTCATGCCGCGCGTGTTGGGCAACTCTACCCATTCGATGGCATCGATATAAATACCTAAATACCAATGATCCACTTGATCGGGATGAATACTCGTAAGCAGACAAAAATTACCGGTAATCATGAGTCGTTGAATGTGGTGAGCGTAGGCGTAGTCTAGCGATTGCCCAATAGCCTGCTTTAAGCAATTCATTTTAGTGTTGGCTGTCCAAAAATATTCGGGCAAATCGCGCTGGGCCCCAAGCTCGTTACGATTTTGGTAGCCCGGCATATTGGCCCAGTAAACGCAGCGGATGTATTCTCGCCAGCCTAAAATTTGGCGAACAAAACCTTCAATTTGCGGCAGTGTAATTGAGCCATCTGCGGCTTCATAGGCGTTAGCTTCATAGGAATTAATAGCCGCCGTAATGACCTCATTGGGATGAAGCATTTTGCAATTGAGTGCAAACGACAAGCGAGAATGATACAGCGACCACTGATGCGGATGTTGATCGGTCATGGCGTCTTGATAACGGCCAAATGAGGGTAAACAATAACAGCAAAAATGGTCGAGCAATTGCAACGACTGTTGGCGCGTTACTGGCCATAAAAGGCACTGTTGCTCACGTCCAAAGTAATTAATATTGTGTTTTTTGATGCGTTTTAAATAAGTCGTAACGTCATTGCCAAAAATCAGCGGTTGAGGAATATCGGGTAAATCTTTGGCTTTAAGTTTTTCTCTGTTGTCTGCGTCGTAATTCCATTTTCCGCCCCAGGGCACACCACCGTCCATTAAATATCCAAACCGTTTGCGCATTTTGCGATAAAACGTTTCCATGCGGTTATGATGGTTGGCTTTGATGTAGGCCGAAATCTCGTTAAAGGGCAGCAAAAAGTGTTCGGTATCTACCTCCAATACCGCGACCGCAGGGGGAGTGTTTAATGCAGCCAATTGCTGTTTTAACCGAAATTCATCGGGGCGCTGGTATTGAAACGCCTTGGCCGAAAAGCGATTAATTATCGAGAGAATAAGATCGTCTAGCGATTTAAATGCAGCGGTTTCGTCCAGCGTTAGGTGCAATACATGATGGCCGGCACTGGATAATTCTTGCGCAAAATTTTCCATGGCTGCAAAAAAGCCGCACAGTTTTTGGATATGGTGCTTAACGTAAACGGCCTCTTGTTGAAGTTCGGCTATAAGGTAAAGCACTTGGTCGTCGACGGTTTGATACCAACTGTGCTGGCTGTTGAGCTGATCACCCAACAATAAGCGCACGGTTGGGTAATGGGAGTTTAAAGGCATGTATTTAAGTACTGTTTAACCCGGTAATTGATCCAAAAAATATTCGACAAAATTCAGCGCAGACACATAAGCGCCTTCAACTCGCCCGCCCATGGTCCAGTCACCCACTGCGGCAATTCCCGTGGCTCGGTCGGCTATAACCTCGGGCAATATCTCTGTGCTCGCTGTGCGCGCGTAACGCCAATAATGTTGGTAATCGTGCACGAGCGTTAGCGGCGCTGAAATGTGTGGCCCTAATAATTTACCAAGCCATTCGAAGCCCACCCGAGCAATGTTTAACTCGGTTGTTTTTGTGTGTTGCGCAGACCATTCGCTGGAAAAATGCAGCATCCAAACATCATTAAAGGCCTCGGATTTTGGCCGCTGGGGGCGGGAAGACAAGCGCGATACCCAACTTACGAGATCATCGCCAAAAATGCCTTGTATGTGTTCAGGCACATCGCCCAGGGTTGCCAGGGCCAAGGCCCAGCATGGTTCGAGCACTTGCCGGGGAATTTTGCTTTCTAAAGCAGTACCCGCGAGCAATTGCCGAGCTTGCTCGGCCGGCGCGCTGATCACCACCCAATCGAATGGCTCGGGAATGTGCTCGCCATTTTCGGTAACCAATCGCCAGCCCAATGAATGATGCTCGATGGTATTGATACGCGTGCTAAAGGAAATAGCCAATCCTTGAGCCAAGGCGTGAGCGACGCTGTTCATTTTTGGCGTGCCCACATAACGTGGGGTTGTGTCGGGACTGGCGACTAAATTTCCCGCCTCAATTTTGTGAGGATCAAATTGCCATGGGTGCGCGGCACCCTGCTGCTGCCAAACCGCTAGCTGCTTTTTAAAACGCTCATCTCGCGCCGTAAAATACTGCGCACCAATATCAATATTGCCCCAGCCGAGGCGCTTGTTGGCTAATCGGCCGCCCACACCGCGCGACTTTTCAAACACGGTTACCGATAAACCACGCTGTGTTAATTCGCTAGCTACGGTAAGCCCTGCGATACCTGCGCCTATTACTGCTACTTTCATGGGTTTATTGCCTAAAAATTTAAGGTGCTTACGCTTAAAAACCTTAGTCGGTTTGTTTTTTAGCGATTCGATTATCGAATTGCGTTACTGGACGGAGTCGCCATGGTCGAAGTTTGCGATCAATAACAAGCGCGCCGTAATCCCTATTAATTCCCGGGATAATAATCCGCACTACCACCCCACACGAGTACCGTTTTCCCTTTGTTCTCGGATAGACGGTTGATTTGCGTAGATAACGCGCAATTGTTAGTAAAATTTCCTATCAAGCATTTGCTAATATTGGCCAAAAAATTTATTGTGTGCCAGCCGTCACAAAATAGAGAATTAATTTAGGCGGTATAAAAATAATTTGCACCCTTCGAGCTCGTTGGAGATTTTTTTGTGCGGTACGGAATGACCGACAAAATACCCGACAAGAGGGATGCGCTTAGATTTGATGTTTTTTGTGCAATGTTTTGCACACGTTGAGATGCAAACCATAAGGGAATGACCATGCAAGGATTCAGCAACCTATTTAAAACCAGTGCACTGCTCGTTTTGTTATTACTTAGCGCCTGTGAAAATGGCTCAAGCAATGGCAATGGACAAAATTCCGGGGGCACCTCCAGCGATACCATTCCCGATAGTTTTACGTTTAACGTTCAAGAAAACGCCGATTTAGGCGCACTGATTGTATCCGACCCAGTCATTATTAGCGGCATTGATGGCGCAACGCCCATTACCATCGAAGGCGGCGAATATTCGATCGACGGTGGCGAATTTACCGATCAAGCTGGCGACATTGAGGCCGGCCAAGAAATTGTCATTCGTGTGCGCACCCCAGAAGAATTTTCCACTGCCACACAGGTTACCGTAACCATTGGCGGCGTGAGTGCCGGCTTTTCGGTAACCACCCTTGCCGAAGATGTTGCCCCCGATACTCTGGGCTTTGTTGCGCAATCCAATGTCGAGCGCAACCAAGTGATCGTATCAAATGCTTTTACCATTAACGGCATTAATACCTCTGCCCCCATTAGCATTACCGGCGGGGAATACTCAATCGACGGTGGCGAATTTGTTGCCACCGAAGGCGTGATTGCATCGGGCCAAACCGTGGCCGTGCGCGTGCAGGCAGCGCCCGATTTTGCCACCACCCGCACCGCAACCTTAACCATTGGCGGCGTGAGTGGCAGCTTTACGGTAACCACGGTTGCCGAAGATCAAACGCCAACAGATTTTGCCTTTAACGAACGCACTGGCGTTAATTTAAATTCAACCATCGAATCCAATCCCATCACTGTTAGTGGCATTAATTCTTCTGCACCCATTTCAATTAACGGGGGTGAATACGCCATCGATGACGGCCCGTTTACCGACCAGCCAGGATTGGTACAAGCCGGGCAAAGTGTTGTGGTGCGTGTGCGTTCGGCGAATAATTTTTCATCCACGGTTCAAGCGCTGTTAACCGTGGGCGATGTGAGTGGTGCCTTTGCGGTAACAACTCTGAATGAAGTGATCATTCCACCGGATACAACGCCCAATGCGTTCGAATTTGCACCGCAAACCAACGCCGAACGTGCAACAACCGTAAATTCCAACGCGGTTACCATCACAGGTATTAACACGCCCGCGCCCATTGCGATAACCCAAGGCGAATACGCCATCAACGGCGGCAATTTTACGGCTGCAAGTACAACCATCGCGCCCGGGCAAAGTGTTGTTGTGCGGCTTACCACCTCGGATGATTTTTCTACTCGCCACGCGGCTACGCTCACCATTGGTGGAGTTAGCGCGGATTTCTCGGTAACCACATTAGCCGCCGATACCACACCCGAAACCTTTAGCTTTAATGCTCAAGCGGATGTTGAACGCAACCAAGCCGTGGAGTCGGAAGCGGTTACCATCGAAGGCATTAATACGGGCGCTGCCATCACCATCAGCAACGGCGAGTACGCCATCGACGGCGGAGCATTTACCGCAGCAGAGGGCACCATCGAAGCCGGGCAAAGTGTGGTGGTTCGTGTAACGGCGTCGAACGAATTCGAAGCCACCACCACCGCCACGTTAACCATTGGCGATATTGATGCAGATTTTTCGGTAACCACGTTAGCGGCCGATACCACGCCCGAAGCCTTTAGCTTTAGTACTCAAGCCGATGTGGAGCGCAATCAAACCGTGGAGTCGGAGGCAGCTACCATCGAAGGCATTAATACGGGCTCTGCCATTACCATCAGCAACGGCGAGTACGCCATCGACGGCGGCGCATTTACCGCAGCAGACGGCTCCATCGAAGCCGGGCAAAGTGTGGTGGTTCGCGTAACCGCATCGAATGATTTCGACACCACCACCACCGCCACGTTAACCATTGGCGACATCGCCACAGACTTCTCGGTAACCACATTAGCTGCCGATACCACGCCGGAAACCTTTAGCTTTAGTGCTCAAGCCGATGTGGAGCGCAATCAAACCGTGGAGTCGGAAGCGGTTACCATTGAAGGCATTAACACCGACTCTGCCATCACCATCAGCAACGGCGAGTACGCCATCGACGGTGGAGCATTTACCGCAACAGACGGCACTATTGAAGCCGGGCAAAGTGTTGTGGTTCGTGTAACCGCATCGAATGAATTCTCCACCACCACCACCGCCACGTTAACCATTGGCGATATCGCTACAGATTTTTCGGTAACCACATTAGCGGCCGATACCACGCCGGAAACCTTTAGCTTTAGCGCCCAAGCCGATACAGAGCGCAATCAAACCGTGGAGTCGGAAGCGGTTACCATTGAGGGTATTAATACGGGCGCTGCCATCACCATCAGCAACGGCGAGTACGCCATCGGCGGTGGAGCATTTACCGCAGCAGAGGGCATCATCGAAGCCGGCCAAAGTGTGGTGGTTCGCGTAACCGCATCGAATGAATTCTCAACGACTACCACCGCTACCTTAACCATTGGCGATATCGCCACGGATTTCTCGGTAACCACATTAGCCGCCGATACCACACCCGAAACCTTTAGCTTTAA
>CAYFFE010000023.1:17037-18701 GCA_964342265.1 uncultured Cellvibrionaceae bacterium
TTAATACGGGCTCTGCCATTACCATCAGCAACGGCGAGTACGCCATCGACGGCGGAGCATTTACCGCAGCAGACGGCACCATCGAAGCCGGGCAAAGCGTGGTGGTTCGTGTAACCGTATCGAATGAATTCTCCACAACCACCACCGCCACGTTGACCATTGGCGGCATCAGCGCAGACTTTAGCGTAACCACTCTCGCAGCCGATACGTTACCCACAGTATTCAGTTTTAATGCTGAGTCCGATGCATTGCCGGGCAGCACGGTGTCGTCCAACTCCGTTACCGTTGAGGGCATTAACACCAGTGCTGAAATCAGCATTACAAACGGTGAGTACGCCATCGATGACGGAGAATTTACGGCAAGCGCCGGGGAAATCGCGCCTGGTCAGCAGGTGGTTGTGCGCTTAGTTGCCGCCAACAGCTTTAGCACCAGCACTACAGCGACGCTGACCATCGGCGGCGTAAGCGCTAACTTTGAGGCCACCACCGTGGCCGAGGATACCAGCCCCAATGCCTTTAGCTTTGCGCCTTTAAGCGGTGCGGTATTTAATGAGGTGGTGGTATCGGATGCGATTACGGTGGTGGGCATTAACTCCAGCGCCGCGATTGCCATTTCCGGTGGCGAGTACGCTTTGGATGGCGGCAGCTTTACCAGTAGCGCCGGAGAAGTTAACGCCAACCAAAGTGTGGTGGTGCGAGTTACCGCGGCCAATACCTTCAACACGCCAACGACAGCCACGCTAACCATTGGCGGCGTGTCTGGCCAATTTACGGCTACCACCGTTGCCGATAGCCAAGCTCCGAGTGCGGTGATCGACTTTCCGCTGCCCAACGCTTACACCACCCATAACAGCATTCGTGTACGCGGTCGGGCCAGCGATGCCGAAGGCAACGTGATTACCTCGGTACAGGTTAACGGTATCGAGGCAACCAGTACCGACGGTTTTGCCACCTGGAGCGCAAACCTAACGCTCACCGAAGGCGACAACTCGATCACCGTCACCGCACAGGATCAAAGCGACAACATCAACAACAACGCCGACAGCGCCGAAATATTCTACCGCTCCGACGAGGACTTCTTTGAGCCCACCGCTGCCGTGCTCGATACTCTTGGCAATCAAGCGTACGTGATCGATCGCCAGCAAATGAACTTATCCCAAGTGGATCTCGATAGCGGTGCGCGCTCCATACTCTCGGGGGAAATGCCCAACAGCGACGGACTGGCCGTGGGCACAGGGCCCGAACTGAGCGATGCGCGCGGTTTAGCGGTGGATTTGGTAACCAACCGGGCTTATGTGAGCGATGTTTCCGAAGATACGGTGTTCAGTATCGATTTAGCCACCGGCGATCGCACCGTGCTATCGGGATTTGCCAGCAGCGGCTTGGTGGGCACCGGCCCAAGCTTTATGTTCCCTGCAACCCTGGCCCTCGACAGCACCAACAATCGTTTGCTGGTATTGGACGAAGGCTCGCAGGTGCTGGCGTTAATCAGCATTAATATCGCCACCGGCAATCGCACGGTTATTGCCAATGCCAGCACGGGCAGCGGCGTGGATTTCGATTCGCCAACGTCTTTTGTGTTGGATAGCGATAACAACCGAGCCCTGGTTATTGATGGCAGCACGCTGTTGTCGGTGGATTTAGACACAGGCAATCGAACCGTG
>CAYFFE010000023.1:18801-37471 GCA_964342265.1 uncultured Cellvibrionaceae bacterium
CCATGGCGTTGGATAACAACACCAACCGTTTACTGGTGCTGGACTCAAACTATGGCTTAATTGCAGCAGACCTCACCAGTGCTAACCGCACCGCCATTCGCGAGCGCGTGGGCAGCGGCCCCGACCTCGAAGAATTGCGCGCTCCGGCGTTGGACCGAGAGCACAACCGCTTATTTGTGCTCGATGGCAATGAGATTGACCAAAGCATCTACGCCGTGGATTTAACCACCGGCGAGCGCTCGGTGTTTTCCAGCAATTCGGTGGGAACGGGAACGGATATCGTCTTGCTCGAATCGCTGAAAATCGATGCCGATAATGATCGTCTCTTGGCCGTGGATCACCTTGGCCGCCGAGTTATTGCCATCGATCTCGACAGCGGCGACCGCTCCATTTTAGTGGATGGCACGACAGGCACGGGCACCGAATTACTGGAGCCGTTTGATTTTGTTGTGGATACCAGCAACAACCGCGTGCTCGCCGCCGACTTGGCTCAAAGTGCAGTGTTGGGGCTCGATCTGATCACGGCCAACCGGGAGATCGTCACCGGTGAAAACTTTGATACTAACGAAACCATCGGCTCTGGCATAGAAATCTTTGCCCCCCTTGTGTTGGATTTAGCTCCCACACCAGGCACAGGGTTATTAATCGATGACGGCGTCGATGCGCTCTATGAATTCGACCTCACCACGGGTGATCGCACCATCGTAACGGGTGCCAACATTAATACCGGCGATATCACCGGTTCCGGCCCGGACTTAATACTTCCCATCGCTCTTGCCGTTGATAACACCAACAACCGCGCCTATTTGCTCGACCAAGACGGTAATTTTATTGTTTCGGTGGATCTAACCAGCGGCGATCGGACCTTGATAACAGGTACCAACCCGCTCGACGACAGCCCAACGGGTTTTGGTCCGGATTTGAATTTACCCTTCGGTTTGGAATTTGACGCCGAAGCCAATCTACTTTTTGTGACTAATTTCGATGCCATTATGGCGGTGGACTTGGTGACCGGTAATCGAATATTAATCAGCGATGGGGCATTGCTAAACAATCGTTTCGCGTTTTGATGTACGTGTTTTAATGCACGCGTTTTAAAATAATTAATCGCTGTAAATCAGCCCTTTTTAATAAGCCCTCTGTTATGGAGGGCTTTTTTCTTTAAAGCCTTTTTCTTTAAAGGTTTTTGGTTTATCGATTAAAAACCTGCCAGAGTGTAACCGCACTCTGTTTCGCAAAACCTGCACGCCTACTCACCGAATATTTAATCTAAGCGCCCGCTTATTTCGAGCCATTGTAAATTGCTCCCAAACAGCCACCGCTCTTTGCATGAGACTTGGCACCACAGCTTTTGCCTTTTGCGCCACCACACCTAAACTCAATCAATAACAACCATTCTAAACCGGGCGGCTATGACCCCAAACACACGAATACTAAGCTGGCTTTTATTCGGCGTGTGTTCCTCCGCCATTGGAGCGCAAGAGGAAACCATCGATTATTTCGAGCTGAGTCTGCAACAACTGCAAACGCTAGAGGTGGATGTTTCTGGCTCGGCGGTGCAGGCTATAGGCTTGCAGCAAATTCCCGCCAGCAACAACCCGTTCCAACTCAGTGTGGCTGCAATGCCTTCGGCCGTACAAATTATCAGCCGTCAGACCATTGAGGCTCGCAACCGGCATAATGTTGTGCAAGTAATGGAGGAAGCGCCGGGCGTGCTCACTGGCGAGAGCCCATCAGAGCCCTACAGTTTTAGTATTCGGGGGTTTTCACGCGACAGCATTGAAGTACTTTACGACGGTATATCGATGGGTCAATCAACATTGAATATGCGACCGTTGGGCACTAACGGTTTGGAGCGCGTGGAGGTACTCAAGGGCACCACACTTCTCCATGGCGATGGTTCCGCCGGTGGCACCGTAAACCTTATTCCCCGTAAACCCAGCCTCGACCAAACCCCACTTAGCCGCGTGTTAATTTCCTACGGCCAATACGACAGCTCCACACAAAATATCGAACTGGCCAGAAATTTTAACGAGCAGGGCGCACTGCGCGTTAACCTGGATCGACGAGTGTCCGAAGGTTGGGTAGACGACAGCGACTCGGAATCAATCAGCGCCAACATCCACACTTTGTGGCAATTCAATCCACAGTTTGAGTGGCGACTATCGCTTAACTATTTTCGCGATGAATTACCCGGTTACTGGGGCACACCCTTAGTACCCGCCAACGCAGCACGAGGGCCCGAATCGGTTATCAGTGTACACGACACCGGCGCGACAAACTTGGTCATCGACGAGTCAACGCGTTTTAACAATTACAATGTCTCAGATCAGATTATCGAATCAGAAAGTATTTTGTTAAAAACCGATGCCGAATGGACACCCAATCAACAAACGAAAGGATTTTTATCGATCTACGGTTTTAACGCCGATCGCCTGTGGCGCAATGCAGAATTTTATTCCTTCGACGCAAGCCAAAACGAGGTGATTCGCGACCGCTTATTGGTGGATCACGATCGTGCTGTGTGGGGTTTTAAAGCGGGGATAAGCCATCAACACTCATTGGCGAACATGGCCAACCAGATTAGCGCTACGCTGGAGTTTAAACGCATTAATTTCGACCGAGTGGTCGGCTTTGAGCCGATTGAGTACTTTGTCGACTCGGTAGATTTTAATGAGCCGCAAGCGGGGCTCTTTAATGCCGCCATCATTGCAAAACGGCCAGACACTTACCTCCAATCCACACAAACATTAGTCATTAATGATCGCCTAGCCATTAACAATCAATTTTCGATAGACGTGGGCGTGCGGCTGGACAATATCGACTACGACTTCAGCGCGGCCAATTTTGATGGCAGTTCGCGCCGAGCCATTAGCGGTGATCGCCAGCAAACCAGTTACAACCTGGCCGGGATTTATTCTGCCACCGACTCTACCTCGATTTATGTAAGTTTCAATCAACAGTACGATACATTCGCCGGGAGTTTAAATTCCTACGGTTCTGAAAACGCCGACCGCTTTGCACCAGCGGAAGTAAAACAATGGGAAGCAGGAATAAAAACACAGGGCTTAAACGGTCGTGCGGAGATTTCGTTAGCGGCCTATTACATCGACTACCAACAACTGGTGCAGGGCGAATTAAATCTTGTAAAAAATCAGCAGATATCCCAAGGCGGCGAGCTAAAAAGTTACTTTAAATTAACCGAACAACTCAATGCCGGTGTAGCTCTGGCTTATATCGACGCCCAGTTTAAAGACTACTTTGATACCAACTACGCGCGCGATGTAAGCAATAACAAGCCGATCAATGTTCCCGAGAAAACCGCCAGCTTATGGCTGAGTTACAACCGTCTATTTGGGCTACCCATCGAAATCGGTGGCAGCGCTCAATACGTGTCGCGCCGCTTCGCCAACACCAACAACAGCCTATCACTGGATGCCTACCAATTATTTAACGCGTTTGCTGCGTACACGCGCGATAAATATCGAGTATCGCTACAAGTGCGCAACCTCACTGATGAAATTTACGCACCCTGGAGCGATTTATTTTACCCCGAACAAGTATTACTGGGCGCACCACGCACTTGGGAAGTGAGTGTGCGGTATGTTTTTTAACGTTTTGCTTTTATTTTAACGTTCTGCTTATACTTTAACGTTCTGCTTCTAAGAAGCCGGATATTTTTTATCTTAAGTGCATTCGACACTCAAGGCGATCCACATACCAATCGGGCAGTTCATTGTTGCCGCCAGCCTCAAGATGAAAATCGCCGAGCGTTGTAACTTGTTGCGCAGAATTAAGGCTAAACCCGTAATAATCTTCCCGTGTACATCCCGAAGGGCAATCGCCCGAACCTAGATTAAATATAAAGTAAATGGCGTTTTCGGTTTGCTCTCGGCATATATCATCACCGTCGCCAATAAGATAATTGGGCTCGACAGTTTCAACCTCCGGTAAACTCTCAAACGCGTCCAATACAACATCGATTTTTATATTAACGGGAAAGTCCAAAACAATAACATTTGTACTGCCGATGAAGGATGCATTTCTCGGTTGGAATGCAGCACCCAATCCACTCCAGGGTTCTCTTTGTTGCTCGATAAAGTCCTCAGTGGCTTCTGGCGTTAACACTACCAGTATGCCACTGTCGAAACCTTGCGTTGCCGATATGGATTGCACACTGGGCTCGGTGGCACGTATTACGAGTAATTCTTGAATAATTTGATCAAGATCGTCGATATTAACAAAGGGCTCATCGGTAGCATCCAAGGCCAACACCAACGCAGATTTTTGGACTTCGCTTAACTCTTCTGCAAAGGCCGGTTCAAATCCTGCAAATACACCAGTACTGGGTAGAGGATCGCCTGTATTACCCGGCTCGAATCTATTGCCGTTAGAACTGTTATCAGAGTTACCGCCACAATTGGTCAAAACCATTGCAAGTAAAACAACATATAAGGGTTTCATATTCTCTTAAACTCTTTAAATTAATAGTAAAAAAGACACACCATTAAAATTAGTCTATCGAATTCTTAAGTAATTAACGATTAACGATTAACGATTAACCAATTCTAATCGCCTTTAAAACAGTTTCTTAATAATTGCCAGACTATCAAGGCAATCTCAATACTATTAAAACATTTATAAATACGACAACCCCCTCCTAAAATGTTTTAAATTGTAACCACCTATTCGCGTCGCCAGCGCAGTAGCAATAAATACACCGCAGGCAACAACAACAGCGTCAGCACCACAGAAGTCAACATCCCGCCCACCATAGGCGCGGCCAGTCGACTCATTATTTCCGAGCCTGCCCCCTGGCTGCTTAAAATAGGCAATAATCCAACAATGGTTGCGGTGGCGGTCATTAATACCGGGCGCAGGCGCTGGCTGGCACCATTGATGATGGCATCGCTCCAATTAATGGGTTCTTCCTGTAGGCGCGCCCGTTCGACCACTAAATTGAGGTAAACGAGCATAATAACACCGGTTTCTATGGCCACGCCGGCCAGCGCAATCATGCCCACTCCGGCGGCAATGGAAAAGTTGTAGCCCAACCAATGCATAAACCAGAGGCTGCCCACCAAGGCTAATGGTAACGTTGCCAATAAAACGAAGACTTCGGTAAAACGGCGAAAATTTAAGTACAACAACAAAACAATTATCGCCAGGGTTAGTGGCACCACGTAGGTAAGTTTTTCTTGTGCGCGCTGCATGTATTCGTATTGACCGGACCATGTTAGCGAATAACCGGTGGGCAAATCCAAATTTTGCTCAACCAATTGTTGGGCCTCTTTAATGTAAGAGCCCATACTTCGGCCTTCTATGTCGACGAGCGTCCAGCCATTAAGGCGTGCATTTTCGCTTTTAATTTGTGCGGGGCCCTGCTCGATTTTAATATTAGCCACATCGCCCAACGCAATTTGTTGGCCGCTTTCGGTAACGATGGGCAGAACACGCAACTGCTCGGGTGAATCGCGATAACTTTGTAAAAAACGCAGGTTAACCGGATAACGCTCCAAGCCTTCCACCGTATGGGTAATATTGCTGCCACCCACCGCGGTGGCGATAACTTGCTGCAAATCCATTACATTTAAACCAAAGCGCGCGGCTTTCATTCGATCGATGTTAATTTTAATGTATCGCCCACTTGCCACGCGCTCGGAATATACCGATGTTGTGCCCGGCACTTGCTCTAAGAGCGTTTCCAGTTGCTGGCCAATATCTTGGATGACATTTAAATCCGGGCCGGCTATTTTAATACCCAGCGGCGTTTTAATGCCGGTGGCCAACATATCAATGCGAGTTTTAATGGGCATAACCCAGGCGTTGGATAACCCCGGAAAATCCACCAATTGATTAAGCTCTTGTTTTAATTGCTCAGTAGTAACACCGGGACGCCATTGATCTTTGGGTTTTAATTGGATAAAGGTTTCGATCATCGTCAGTGGCGCAGGATCGGTGGCGGTTTCGGCCCGGCCCACTTTACCCAAGACGTTTTCTACCTCGGGAACGGTGCGAATTAATTTATCCGTTTGCTGTAAAATCTCACGCGCCTTGCCGATGGAAACCCCCGCGTAGGTGGTGGGCATGTACATTAAATCGCCTTCGTCCAGCTCCGGCATAAACTCACTGCCGATTTTTTGCATCGGCCACAGAGCACTGGCCAACAATAAAAAAGCTGCAATTAACGTGAGCCAGGGAAAGCGCAATACCCAGCGCAACAGAGGACGATAACCTGCTAATAAAAATCGGTTAATGGGGTTTTTATGTTCCGGCACCACTCGGCCGCGAATGCAATACCCCATTAATACGGGCACCAGTGTTACAGCGATAATGGCTGCAGCAGCCATGGCGTATGTTTTAGTGTAAGCCAGGGGCGTAAACATACGGCCCTCTTGCGCTTCTAGCGTGAATACCGGAATAAAACTGACGGTAATAATTAACAAGCTAAAAAACAGCGACGGCCCCACCTCACAAGCCGATTGCATAACCAACGACCAACGATTTTTATCGTTGAGCGGGGTGCGTTCCATGTGTTTGTGCATGTTTTCGATCATCACAATCGCACCATCGATCATGGCACCAACCGCAATGGCAATACCGCCCAGCGACATAATATTGGCATTAATGCCCTGCCAATACATGACAAAAAACGCCGCTAAAATACCCAGCGGCAAACTCACCACCGCCACCAGCGAGGAGCGCAAGTGCAATAAAAACAAGGCGCACACAGCGGCAACCATGGCAAATTCTTGCAGCAATTTGGTCCAAAGATTATCAACGGCCTCGGCAATTAAATCCGAGCGATCGTACACCGGCACAATTTCCACACCGTCGGGCAAGCTTTGTTTTAATTGCTCTAATTTGGCTTTAACGCCATCGATGGTTTGCTGAGCGTTTTCGCCGAAACGCATCACTACCACACCGCCCACGGTTTCACCTTCACCGTTTAATTCGGCCACGCCGCGTCTTTGTTGCGGCCCTAATTGAATGGTTGCCACGTCTTTTAATAACAGCGGCGTACCCTGATGATTAACTCCTAAAGGCACCTGAGCCAGATCGTCGATGGATTCCAAATAACCGGTAGCCCTTACCATGTATTCGGCTTCGGCCATTTCCACCACCGAAGCCCCCACTTCCTGGTTAGCCTGCTGAATGGCTGCGTGAATTTGCATCAGAGGAATATTAAAAGCGCGCAATTTATGCGGGTCGACCTGAACCTGATACTGCCGCACCATGCCGCCCACGGTGGCCACTTCGGAAACACCGGATACGGTTTGCAATTCGTATTTTAAAAACCAGTCCTGCAAACTGCGCAATTGCGCTAGGTCGTGTTGACCGGTTTTATCAACCAACGCGTATAAATATACCCAACCTACTCCGGTGGCATCCGGGCCCAGTTCCGGTTGCACGCCGTCGGGTAAATCGCCGCTCACTTGACTCAAGTATTCCAAAACACGCGCCCGCGCCCAGTAGAGATCGGTGTTTTCTTCAAAAATTACGTAAACGTAGCTATCACCAAAAAATGAAAATCCGCGCACGGTTTCTGCTTTGGGCACCGATAACATGGCGGTGGTGAGCGGATAGGTAACCTGATCCTCAACCACCTGAGGCGCCTGTCCCGGATAAGAGGTTTTAATAATTACCTGCACATCGGATAAATCGGGAATGGCGTCGATGGGTGTGTTTTTAACGGCAAACAAACCCAAGCCCACCAATAAAACTGAGGCCATTAATATCAAGGAACGATTGTGCACCGACCAACGAATAACAGAAGCAATCATGGCTGCCCCCCCATATTACCTGCGTGATCTAATCGCTCAGCTTGGGTCACGATAAAAGCACCGTCGCGAATTTCAAACGTAAACTGAATCGCTTCGCCCGCGTTAAATTGAGAAAAATCTAAGTTATCGGCAATAAAAAAGTCGAGTGTGGCAGGAGGGCGTCGCCATTTTTTAATGGCATCACGACTGATGTTAACGGTGCGCTCATCGCGATTAATGCGATTGATTTTACCTTCAACACTGGCCGATTGAGCGCGCTCAGGTTTTTGCCACCGCGCAAAGTCCGAGGTTTTACTGGACTCAGAATCCAGTAAAAATTGCGCCGAGGTCACCACGGTGTCGCCGATTTGCAAACCGCGCAGCACTTCAAAATACTGGCGATCACTTCGTCCCAGTTGAACGGCCACAGATTTGTAACGGCCATCACCCAATGCAATCACTACCCGATCCTGCTCCCCCGTTCGAATCACCGACTCGCGCGGCACAGTTAGAGTTGCCGGCATGGCTTGCTTAATAGCAACCAGCGTGTACATGCCCGGCTTTAAAACTTGATTGGGGTTGGCAAAACGCAACCGTAAACGCAAGGTGCGAGTTTGGCTGGTTAAACTGGGGTAAACGTAATCCACTTGCCCCCGCCATTGAGTGCCCGGCTCAAAATCGAGCGTCATGGTCACAGGTAAACCCACTTCGATGTTCGGCGCTTGGCTGGCAAACACTTCGGCCTCCACCCAAACGGTATCGAGCACCGCAATCGACATTAATTGCACGCCAGGCTCAACAAAAAAACCTTCGCGCACATTCAAATTATCGAGCACACCGGATTTAGGAGCGAAAAAGGTCACCGTTTGGCTGACCTGGCGGGATTGTTTGAGCGATTGAATGTGCTGCTCGGGAATTTGCAATGCGCGCAACCGCTCCACAGCGCCAGCAATAATGCGTTCGCCACCCTGCTTTACGGCCCACACCAGCTCTTCTTGTGCGTTTACCAATTCCGGCGAGTACAGGGAATACAGCTTTTGGCCTTTTTTAACCGGGTCGCCAGTGGATTTCACGTGCAGGGTTTCGATCCAACCTTCTACGCGCGGGTGAATATGCTCCAGCTGATCTTGATCGTACTGCACTAACCCCACGGTGGTAATCGTCGGTGCGAGCGTGCGCTCTTGGGCAAGTTCTGTGCGCACCCCCAAATTATTTTCCACCGAGGGCGAAATCCGCACCGCACCGGGATTATCGGAGCCGGCATTATTGGCGTCGTACACGGGCACCAAATCCATACCCATGGGCGATTTGCCCGGTTGGTCGCGGCGATAATTGGGATCCATGGGTGCCACCCAATACAAGGGTTGGCGCTCATCGCTAGTAGCGGATTTTGGTGTGGTGTCTGGCAATAGCCAAACAATGGCGGCTCCAACCACCAGCCCCACGGCTAAAATCAGCCAGGAGCGCATTGCAGAAGACATGATGATTTCCTCTAGAGTTTACGAGCAGAAACTAAGACCCAAAATTTGGGCGCAACTTGGCTGTAATCAGAGGAATTGGGGCGGTTGATAAGGCGCGCTAACAGGACCTTCAACCAGGGAAATGATGAGCGAAGAATAGGGTTCGGAAAATTTAATAACCGGCAGGGGCATTTCTAAACTAAGCAAAAAGCCGGCACTGGAACAATGGTGACTTGAGCAGTCGTCGCCACACTGGCAACCCGGCGACTCTGTAGTTGAGGGCGGTGTAGTTGATGGCGACGCATGACCGTCCTTTACCTCGCCACCGTGGCAAGCCTTATGTTGCGGGCCGGCGGCTGGTTCAAGGTTCGCAACTAGAGAGCTATCGGCCAATTGATTAAGCGCCGATGAGGCAGCGCTTGCCTTATCGGTGGCAATAAAGCCCGTCGACATAAAACAAGGCACGGCATATACGCCCATTGGCAACTCAAAGATGCCAAAAGCAATGCGACCCAGCACTGTCGAACCCATCCAGACATAGCGCAATACAACTCAATCGATTTAAAGGCGACGATCTGACGCCATTACACGCCAGTAAAGCAATAACGTCAACAGCGAGCATTTTAGCGGTAAAAATTTTAATCGTTCTGTAACAAAAAAACGCACAACACTCTCCGATAGAAAACGCCCCACCCAAACTCGCGGCAAAATGGATAAAAGCGTCAAAAGACGACAGCACTGCATTTTTGCATTGATTATTTTCATCTAAGCACACGTCTGCGATAGATCAGACAGGGAACTGAAAAAGTCCCTAATAGGTTAGTTTTTGGCACCAAAACCATTCACTTTACACTCTCTTAACACCCCTGCCGACAGGCAAACCTCAAAACTTATTACAGGTCAATACTTTTATCACAAAATAGAAATTTGTTACTCCAAATGTTACCTTCAGCCGTATACTTCTTACAGGTGTTACCCTTTGACACAAGAATGGGTAACAACTAAGCTTCGCACCATCAACAAACGGAGAATACCCCATGAAAAATTTAGTGTTTTTATCCCTTATGGCAGCAAGCACTGCCGCTTTTGCTGAGCAGGAATTGCTGCTACCCACCATCAACGCTCAAGAGATCTCTGCTGCGGTGGAAGCTAAAATTAACGATCAAGTTAACAATGCCGTATCCGACATGGTTGCTGATGTTAATGAAAGCAGTGCCGCAGAGAGCGAAAAAACCGACATTGAGCTGAGCGTAGCCAATCGTTTATAAGCAAACTGGCGCGCGTAAGCCTACTTAAGCCAATACTCGCGGTATTAGGTGTAAGTAAGGTTTTGAGGAAAGGATTAATTAAAGGCCAGTTTGGGCTCACTAAAAGACTAGGGCCACCAAACTAAAAAGGTGAAGATAAAACCTTACGGGCCTTGCCCGTGGATTTACGCATCGATGTATCTGCATTGCGGCTGATACAGGCTCTTTATACGGCAATAAATAAGCAACAAATAAAATGTTGCGCCGATAAACGAACATTACGTATTTAAATTCCTATCTCTAACTTTATCTCTAGAGATACGAACCCAGTTTTAGACAAGCATTTTTAGATTAGCCAAACTCGCTCAACAGCTGCCCACGAGTTTGTTACGGATTTTTACCCACCGCCTTTTAGCTCGCCGACTTCTGGGTGGAACCTCTGAATAAATCAGAGATTCCAATGCACCAATATTTCGATTACTCAGACTTATGCGTCGGCCTGTTCGGCAAAGTTTTGTGGAAACATTGCTCGCAGCGTTTCTTCATCCATTTCTTTTTTAAACGGAATATCAGCCGCAATATTGCGCGCTTTTTCGACGCCCGGACGCGCATCAATTTTAGCGAACCAGCGCTTGATGTTGGGGTAATCGTCCAATGCATTTTCGCCCAAAACGATAGGCGCACGATCGACCCAACCCCAAGTGGAAATGTCTGCAATGGTGTACTCGTCGCCCACCATAAATTCACGCCCTTCCAAATGCGCCTCTAGGATTTCGTAGTGGCGGTGCGCCTCGCGATGATAGCGATTGATGGCGTATGGAATTTTTTCAGGTGCCATGTGACGAAAGTGTACAGATTGCCCGGAATAAGGCCCTAAGCCCGTGCCGACAAACATAAACCACGACAAAAGCTCGGCACGATCTTCTGGCTTGCCCATGAACTGACCTGTTTTTTCCGCTAGATACAGCAAAATCGCGTTAGAATCGAAAACGCGTACGCCATCGTCTTCGATCGCAGGCAGCTTTCCGTTTGGGTTAATGCGACGAAACTCTGGGGTATGTTGCTCGCCTTTAAACACATCAACAGGAATAACCTCGTAGGGTAATCCAGCTTCTTCTAGATATAGGGCAACTTTTAATGGATTCGGGGTGTGGTGAAAATACAACTTAATCATGATGAACTCCTCGATTGAATTCCTGGCACCGTAGCAGCCAATAAAGCGCCATTATTTAAACACGAGTAGACCAATCACCTTATCATCAAATTATCAATTCGCTTAATATTCTTCACACCCGAATAATTAAACGACACAATCAACGAATTCGCTGCCGCGCGTAATTCGGTATGAAAGCCAAAAAAAACATGGATACCTGTTGATTGATGATGTTAACCGATGGCTAAAATCCGCTATGAGAGGCGGTTGCCAGACCTGTTCTTACCGGCCAACGTTTTTGCGGATAATCTCGTTTACACAGCACTCACAACTATCACAACAACGACGACAGTTTTCACTATGGAATGACCTAATGTATTGTATTATCCACAAAATTTAACTCAGTTTATTCACAAAAAGCTTAGGGCTTTAGACCAACAAGGAGGCATTATGCCGATCGCTCTTTCGTTACACCTTTTAAGTGCTGTTATTTGGGTGGGCGGCATGTTTTTCGCCTACACAGCCTTGCGCCCCGTGGCTGGCACACTGCTTGAGCCACCGCAGCGATTGCAACTTTGGCAACAGGTATTCGCTAAGTTTTTTGTATTTGTAATCGTTGCCATTGTGGTCTTGTTGGCAACCGGATTTTGGATGATTTTTGGCTTTTACGGCGGTATGGCCAATACCGGCGCTCACGTACATACCATGATGTTACTGGGGTTAATTATGATGGCACTGTTTGGCCATCTGTTTTTTGCGCCCTACAAACGCTTAACCAAAGCCGTAGCAGCCCAAGACTGGCCCGAAGGTGGAAAACAACTCGGCACGATTCGAAAGTTAATCGCCGTTAATTTATCACTGGGAATACTGGTGGTAATTATCGCCTCTGCGGGGCGCTTTCTGTAATGCGGGACGCAAATAGCCATCGATAGCACCAAAGCCTGTTGTTTAATAGGAACCTCTGATTAACTCAGAGGTTCCTATAGATGTCGCGACACAGCACTGTTAGCCGTTTTGATAGCTTTTCGGTTTTTTTAGTGGCGATGACTTCGAGTAACATTCGAGTAACATTCAAGTAAAAGCAGGCCCTCCCGAGCAATACAATCGTTAACTTGCCCCAAAAAAGCCCACATAAACCAAGCGCTCGACCAGACCATTTATCGGTATTTCTACCTGATAGAATAATATAACTGGCTTTATCGCCCGGTATACGGTAGCGTGCCTTTTGAAAATACCCTTCTATTTAATCCTCCGGAATACTTAATGCAATTCTCCGATTTAGGGCTCTGCTCAGAGCTTCTTAAGGCTGTTGCCGCGCAAGGCTACAGCACACCTTCTCCTATTCAAGCCCAAGCCATCCCCGCCGTGCTAGCCGGTCGCGATGTTATGGGGGCTGCACAAACCGGCACCGGTAAAACCGCTGGTTTTACCTTGCCAATGTTGCAGCGACTTAAAAACAACACCAAAGTCAAAGCCAATCATATTCGCGCTTTGGTAATCACCCCAACTCGGGAGCTGGCCGCTCAGGTAAGCGACAGCGTGGTAAAGTACAGCGCCAATATGCAACTGCGCTCCTCCGTGGTTTACGGCGGCGTTAGCATCAACCCGCAAATGCAAGCGCTGCGCCGAGGCACTGATGTACTTGTAGCAACACCCGGTCGTTTACTGGACTTACACCAACAAAACGCCATTCGTTTTGATCAGCTCGAAATTCTCGTCTTAGACGAAGCCGATCGCATGCTCGATATGGGTTTTATTCACGATATTAAACGCATTCTCAAATTGCTGCCCACTAAGCGACAAACCTTATTATTCTCCGCCACCTTTTCCGACGAAATTCGGGCGCTAGCTAAGGGAATTGTTGGTAACCCATTGGAGATTGATGTAGCTCCGCGCAACACAACGGTAGAGCGAGTAGAGCAAAATGCTTACGCAGTGGACCAAAAACAAAAAAGCCCATTACTCATACACTTAATTAATACGAATAATTGGAATCAGGTGCTGGTGTTCAGTCGCACCAAACATGGTGCCAACCGATTAACAAAACAACTAGAGCAATCGGGCATTCCAGCCGCGGCTATTCACGGCAATAAAAGCCAAGGTGCAAGAACCAAGGCTCTTGCCGATTTTAAAGCCAACAAAATACAAGTATTGGTGGCCACCGATATTGCTGCGCGCGGAATTGATATTGATCGCCTGCCCTTTGTGGTGAATTTCGACTTACCCAATGTACCCGAAGACTACGTACACCGCATTGGCCGAACCGGTCGAGCCGGTGCAACCGGATTGGCGGTGTCGTTAGTGAGCAGCGAAGAAAGCAAACAACTAAAAGCGATCGAACGGCTTACCAAACAAACGTTAACTTGCGAGAAGCTACCCGGTTTTACTCCCGCAAAAGCGCCTAGCAACACACAAGCCCCACAAAATAAACGGCCTGGTGGCAACAACGGCAAACGAGCAGAAAATACTCAGAAAAAACCTGCTCGGAGGGAATCAGAGAACAAACAAAGCCGAAGTAACGACAGAAATAACCGCCCCAATAAACCCCTGTCATCAAAAGCGGGGTCGCAAAAACCTGGCGGAAGAGTTAATCAACGGCGCAAAGTAGTCGGCGCTTAATTCTATGCAAAGATTAGCCTGCTAAACTTAACCTTTAGCAGGCTTTAAATTCTAACAACCTTTATTTTTGAAGCACAACTTAGTCTATTCAACTTTGCTCAGCCATCAAAGAAATAATTCAACGATCAAACTTCCGGCAATAAGTAGAAAGCCACCAACAATGACTAAAAACCAGTGCAGAATTAGGTGAAGCTTTATAACTTTTGGTATTGATTCAACCTGTTTGCTAATACCCGCTCTCCGTGCCCGACGAGGGAAAAGACAGTAATGCGCGTACATCATTAACCGAGTTGAATTAAATATCCAACCACCATCAATGTACCTATCGCCTTGAATAATTGTATCTACTTTTTTTTGGTATCGATTTTGAAAATAAATAACATTGGCAATAGCCATTGTGCCGAATATTGCAAATGTAAAGCCAATTATTAATGTAAAATTTTCTAAGCTAGAAGCATTCATCTTACAGATTGCCTTTTGTCATAAATGGTTTTATAAGCACCATTACCAAGCCAGGAACCGAAATTCGCTTCTACTTGTCCACCGGTATAGCCACCCGCCTCCTAAATTTTCATCGTGAAAAATAACCTTCAGTGTAGAAAAACACTATAAACCAAAAAAATAATCCAACTAACACAAACACCTAGCGAAAAAACCTAGAAATAAATGAAAAACATCAACAAATTAACAATTAACTTCAATCAAAGATAAAATTTAATTATTAAACAACCCAAAACCCCGAATAAACCACCTACAACAACCAAAAACCAATGTAAAACCAGGTGGAATTTAATAATTCCAGGAGTCAATTTAATTTTCTCAACAACGCCATCACGTTGCCGCCTACCTGTAAAAAGACAATAGTGCGCGTACATCATCAATCGAGTGGAATTGAATACCCAACCACCATCAATATACCGCTCTCCATGAACAATCGCATCAACTCTTTTTTGATAACGTATTTGAAAATAAATAACATTTGCGATAGCAACAAAGCCACCAATAATACTGATAGAAACAAATAAAAACGCAAAGTTCTCCGCACTTATTATATTCATTTTACTATTTGCTTTTTGTCGTAGATGGTCTCATAAGCCCTATTTCCCGCCCAACTGCCACCAAAGGAACCCGCTTGCCCTCCCGCATACCCACCTGCTGCACCAGCAACTATCGTACACCAAAGCAAACTGGTCCCAAGAGACTCCACACCAAAAACCAAATTACATAAACCATAAGCACCCGCCCACCCACCAAATGACCCAAGGGCAATGCTTCCAGCCGCCCTACCCGTCTCGGCATATTTAGTTCGTCGGCAAAACTCCCCATCAGACTCTACTGCACAAGCTTCAGCAATGGATGCCACGCTAAACCCCACATCCAAAACAATTGATACGTGCCCCAAGCGGCTAAAATGGCAGGCCGTATTGGTTAATTGGCGATAGTTGTTTTCAAAGCCTCTAATGTCACCAGATCCACCTTGGGCGCGCCATTGGCGTACAAACGATTTGCTGCTTAAGCCCAACCTGGATTTAATGCGATTAGCCTGAATATCGAGACCAAACATTTATCGCTCCATCACACCACTGATGGTGGTATCAACTTGCAACAGAATGTATGTCGCCTGGCAAAAAACCGTCGCCTTACACTACCCACAGCAAAAAAATTTACCAACACAAGAGCTCAATAAAGAACTAAACAACTATAAACAGGACCAAAACTTTAAAAACCGGATGAACTCTGAAAAATTTATGGGCTAGGCGTTGTCGATCTATTGATCCGATCTTCCTAAAGAACAAACTCAACAATTAAGTATCCCACACCGCCTAAAAAACAAGTAACAATTACTAAAAACCAATGTAGAACCAAATGAAATTTAATAACTCTTGGAATTGAATCAACTCGATCACTAATACCAGCTCGTAAAGCTCGGCGAGGAAAAAGGCAATAATGTGCATACATCATTAAGCGAGTTGAGTTGAACATCCAACCACCATCAATGTACCTATCGCCTTGAATAATTGTATCTACTTTTTTTTGGTAGCGAATTTGAAAATAAATAACATTGACGATTGCAGCAACCCCACACACTAAAAATATAAAAAAAGTAAGTAATAAAAAAAACTCAGCTTCATTTACTCTCATTTAACTGCATGCCTTTTGTCATAAATGGTGTCATGGATGGTAGCCCCTCCAGCAGACCCAAAATGAGATCCCAACTGTCCACCGGTATAGCCTCCCACCGCCCCTGCAACTATCGTACACCACAGCAAACTCGTCCCTAGCGATTCCACACCAAAAACTAAATTACAAACCCCATAAGCCCCAGCCCAACCGCCGCCAGCCCCTAATAATATACTACCAGTCGCCCTACCCGTTTCCGAATACCTAGTCCGTCGACAAAACTCACCATCTGGCTCTACGGCACAGGCTTCGGCAATGGATGCCACGCTAGACCCCACATCCAACACAATTGATACGTGCCCTAAGCGGCTAAAATGTCGGGCCGTATTGGTTAATTGACGATAATTGCTTTCAAAGCCTCTAATGTCACCAGATCCACCTTGGGCACGCCATTGGTGCACTATGGATTTACTGCTGAGCCCTAATTGAGATTTGATCCGGTTAGCCTGAACATCGCGCCCAAATAACTGGCGCTCCATCATTCCGTTTATAGTGGTATCAACACCTAATAATAGAGATCGACGCTTGGCAAAGAAGTCGTTACCTTTTAGTGAACCGGTTTTATCGTAAGTCGTACGATAGAGCGTTTCGAGTTGATTTAATATTCTTTCGACATGCTTTTTCTTCTGATCAAAATAGGTGTTTGTCCAACCGTAGAAAGTACTGGAATAACTAGCCACACCGTTAAGTAACGCATAATGGTTTGCCAGGGCTTGTCGCTCTTTAGCGGTAAGTCGTTTTCGCTCTTCGTCCACTACGCGAGCCGCCTGGATTAACTCCGCCTCCCATATGGAGCACCGCACCGGGTCGTCTGGCGTAATAATAACCATCTGCCCTAGTAATACGTAGCCATTTTTTAAGTGGCTATTTACACTTAAAAAATGATCGATCGTTTTTTGTGATGGATTTTCGTAAAGCGTCCAAATAACATCCGATACTCGCATATCATTATCGGCGATATAGAAAAGTACATCCTCAGGTGCGACGTTCATTATTTTTCCTATTATTGAGTTAGGTAAAACCTGCAAAATCTATTACGTTAAAAAAACAGCCTATAAAAAGCATTCACTCAGCTGTGTTATCAAAGAGCATAAAATCTCACGTTTAAATTTTTTAAAATGAAAGCAGACCAAAACCTTTACCAACATTGCTCCCGAAAACCCCAACACAATTGGCCAGGCGGAATTTTATTTTACCAACCTACCGATACCGAGTTACAAACAACTGGCGCATTTTGAGAAACTCTTCACAAAACACCAACAAACCCTTATCAACGAGACAAAAAACTAATACTTTTCTAACACTAAAGTATTAGACCGTAATACACATTTGAATCAATCTGCTCAACCAGAATAAACGCCATAATTTGGACTTTACCCATTTATAGAAGGCTTTTAGTGGCACCAAACCTGAACAACGTTTCTTTTAAATTTTAATTTCCTAATTTCAACAACAGAACACAGTAAAATTCGGTAGCTATATCACCCCATTCTCTTCACATTACCAAGCCATAGCTACGCAGTTAAAATCTTGGTCAATGCCCAGCACCCTGCTAAACTGCGCCAAACAAACAAGGATTCGATATGACACCCCAAGAAAACAACAACAGTTTTGGCTGGCTTTGGTGGTTTTCCATTCCCGTTGTGGTTATTGGCCTGATGATTACCTACATTGTTACCAAGCCAGGCGAAACGTTTCCACAACCCAAAGTACTGGATGCCAACGCAAGAGGAATGCTACTGGAATTACCGGTAGTTTCTGCAGGCAATACGGCGTCTTGGAGCACCGAGTGGACTCCCGCCTCGGAGCCTGCCAAGCAGGCGGTTTATTCCCTACTCGCCGAATTAGCTAAGAGCAGCGATCCGGTGCCAAACCTGCAGGTTGTCGCCGATGAAAGCCAAGCCACACAAAAACAACTGGCCACACGATTGAACAACGCACTCAGTCAATTTAACTTAGGACAAGTTACTTACGAGACGAAAGCCGAAGAAAAACAACAACAGGGAATAGTACTGAACAGCGCCATCGCCGATTATAAAATGGCTAAAAAGCTAATGGGCGCACTAACGCCGTATTTGGGTGGCAAAGTAGCCTTGTTCTACGACGACTCACTCAGCGATGGCAATATGCGCTTATATTTTTACGGTGAACCCTATTTTAATGAGCAGGGACAAGCGACCTTCGATCCTGCTATAGGAAACTCCGATTAACTCATCCCTGAGTTAATTGCCGCACGGTAATTGAAAA
>CAYFFE010000024.1:0-36992 GCA_964342265.1 uncultured Cellvibrionaceae bacterium
CATTGAGTTTAGAGCGCTCGAAGATTTTCCGCTCGTCGCTTACGTTGGACTGATCCACCATCTGTTGCAATTGCACCACGTCGTTTAAGCCGTAAATCATCCAAGCATCCGCCGGTAGGCCGTCGCGGCCAGCTCGACCGGTTTCCTGGTAATAGGCCTCCATACTTTTGGGCAAATCCATATGGCACACAAATCGCACGTCTGGCTTATCGATGCCCATACCAAAGGCAATAGTGGCCACCATGATGACGGCTTCTTCGCGCAAAAAACGATTCAGATGATGTTGGCGGAGTTCGTTGCTGAGACCTGCGTGATAGGGCAGTGCAGTAAAGCCCTGTTCGCTCAACCATTCTGCTGTTGACTCGACTTTTTTTCGTGATAAGCAATAAACCACGCCGGATTCCTGCCGCCGGCCGGTTAAAAATTTGAGCAACTGCTGCTTGCCGTTGTTTTTCGGTTGCACACTGTAGTGAATGTTGGGGCGATCGAAGCTGGATAAAAACCGGTGGGGATTACTGAGCGCTAGCCGCTCAACGATTTCTTCTTGGGTGGCAGGCGTGGCGGTGGCGGTTAGCGCAATTCGGGGAATATTGGCAAAGCGCTCGGCCAGTTGATTGAGGGCCAGATAATCCGCGCGAAAGTCGTGACCCCATTGTGCCACACAGTGGGCTTCGTCGATGGCGATGAGGGCAATGGGCAATGACTCCAGCCAAGACAGCGTTTGTGGCTGCATAAGGCGCTCGGGCGCTAAATAGACGATGTCGATCTGATCGGCGGCAATGGCTTGGAATATCGATCGTTTTTCATCCGCCGATAAGCTGGAGTTTAAGTAAGCCGCTCTCACGCCCAGTTGACGGAGCGCTTCCACCTGATCCTGCATCAAGGCAATCAATGGCGAAATCACTAAGCCCATGCCGGGGCGAATTAAGGCGGGGATCTGGTAACACAGGGATTTGCCGCCACCGGTGGGCATGATTACTAAACTGTCTCGCCCGGCCAAGGTGGCATCGATAATTTCTGCCTGCTGGCCTCGGAATTGCGAGTAGCCGAAGACTCGTTGGAGTGTTTCTAGGGCTTGGTTATTCATCGAAGGGTTAAGTTGGAAGATTGGCCGTGAAGTTTAGTCGGGTTGTTGTTAAATAGCGCCATTGTTGCGTTGAAATCGATTGTCCTTGGGCAGTGGGTAAAGTGGCCATTAGAGCGTATCTGCCTCGTTAAGTGAAGTAGTAAACGAGCTGTAGTGGTCGAAACGGTATAACCTACTGCATGGTGTTCAGGTCTAGTTGAAGCGGATAGTGCATCGAAGCGCACTTGTATCGCGTCTAAATTGCCGGATACCATAGTTTGCCTGGCGCCGCAGTTTTCTTGGCATCCTTGCTATTAGACTGTTGTAGGACGCTCTGTTTAACTCTTCCCTGAGTTAATACTCGAGTCTACGACTCTCACCCTTTGGGCCAGCGGAGCTGTTCGCTTCGCTGCGAGTCAGAGCACGGTAATTGAAAATGCCATTTCCAATTACCTCACAAAATCAATAGCATACGCATATTGGTTTTGCCTGCACTGCCTTGTGCAGGAGGAACCTCTGAGTAAATCAGAGGCTCCTATAGTTTGATATAGATTATTACTTTTTAGTTATTTTAAGGATTCTCCAAAATTTAAATAGGCCGGTATCCTCTGTATAAAATTTCTGTGGTAACAAGTCTTCGAGGTGAATAGAGCCATTGCGGCATACAACACCAGTGCAGTAAACAAAACCGATGCGATAAACAGAGCCATTACGATAAACAAAATCGCTAAAGCGGCGTTGTCGGTCTGTAAAGTTGGTAGCGGTAGAGTTGCAAGCAGTAAAATATATAAGAAAATATAGATATTATAAGGGCTGGTTTTAGAATCAATTATAAGTGCCAGTTTAAAAATTCGATCTTATTGGAGCAAGTTCTTTGTCGGAAATAAAAAAAGTTCACGGAATTTACGTATTAAAAAAGAATAGTCCCACCCTAGCTAATCTCCGCCAAGCGCTGCCAGAACCCTCCATCCACGGCTATAAAGTCTGGTCTTCCAGTTTTTTGATTATGGATTATCTGAATGAACAGCCCATTGAAAAGGGTGCCAGTGTTCTGGACATTGGCTGTGGCTGGGGTATGCTCAGCATCTACTGCGCGAAAACATTTAAAGCCAAAGTGACCGCAGTAGACGCCGACGAGTGGGTTTTTCCGTATTTACGCGTCTACGCTGCGATGAACAGCGTACGTATAAAATCGCTGACTTGTCGTTACGAGGATATTAAATCGTCGTTGTTAGCCAGGCAGGATTTTATGGCCGGCGGCGATATCTGTTTTTGGGATGAGTTAGTCGATCCACTTTACGATTTAATCGCGAAAGCCATTCGCAAAGGCGTAAAGTACATAATCATCGCCGATCCTGGGCGATCTCCGTTTATGAAGTTGGCAAAACGCTGTAAAAAAGCTTTTGGTGCACAACTGATACCCTGGCAAATTACCAAACCAAAACGCGACAGCGGCTACCTTCTGGTCATTCGATTGGACGAATAAGCGAGCAATTTATGGCACAGAACATTCTTATTGTTGGCGGCGACGGCGATCTGGCCATGCGCAAGCTTTACCCGGCCTTGTATGCCTTGGAAAAAGCGGGTCATTTAGAGGATGTTCTCACCATTACCGGTGTTTCGCGCACCTCCGCCGAGCGGGAAGTCTTACTTGAAAAAATGCTGCCCGGGCTAAAATCGTTGGGCGGCTTTTGTGAAGATGCCTGGGCTAGATTTCAAGACAGGATTTACTGCCTGCGCGGCGATGCCAGTAACGCCGCCACCTTGGTGCAGTATAAAGATAACTTGGTCGATTCCAGTGCACAGCTCATCGTTTATTTGGCAGTACCGCCCAAAGTGTTTGGCGGTGCCTGCCAAGCCCTCAAACAAGCGGGGCTCGCCATTGCCAGCACACGCTTGGTGGTAGAAAAACCGTTGGGTTCCGATCTCGAATCCTTTATGGCGGTAAACGCGCAAATGCGCGAGAGTTTTAGCGAGTCGCAAATCTATCGTATCGATCATTATTTGGGTAAGGAGTCGGTACAAAATCTGCTGGCTCTCAGATTTGCCAATGTGATGTTCGAAGCGATTTGGGGCGCTGCATACATCGATCACGTCCAGATCACTGTGGCTGAGCGCGTTGGCGTAGAAGGGCGCAAAGAATTTTACGAAGAAATCGGCGCACTGCGCGATATGGTGCAAAACCATTTATTGCAGGTGGTGTGTTTACTGGCCATGGAGCCGCCAGCAACGCGCGATCCTTTCATGATCCGCGCCGAAAAATTAAAAGTTTTAAAAAGCCTGCAACCGATTACTGCCGAAACTGTAAAACGTTGTACGGTGCGCGGCCAATACACTGAAGGCTCCATGGACGGTGCAGTAGTACCGGGCTATAGTGAAGAAGTATCTGCAGACGATGGCGCGGCAAGTCAATCCAGCATTGAAACCTTTGTTGCTATCCGCGCAGAAATTAATAATTGGCGTTGGGCCGGTGTGCCGTTTTATTTACGTACGGGCAAACGCATGCACACCCGCGCCTCAGAAATTCTCGTTCAGTTTAAGCCCCCTCGGCATGTAATTTTTGGTAGCGCTAATGGCAGCGACAACAACAACGCCATGATGCCCAATCAATTGCGTATTCAATTGCAGCCAAAAGAGGGCATAACACTGCATTTTTTACGCAAACAACCGGGATTGGAGGAGCTTAACCTCGAAGAGGCCGAGTTAAACCTCACCGTTCCCGAATCTCGCAAAAAAAACAGTTACGATGCTTACGCCCGGCTAATGTTAGAAGTGCTGTGCGGCGATCAGACGTTGTTTGTCAGCGCCGAAGAAGTTCAGGCCTCCTGGCAATGGATTGACCAAATTATCGAACAATGGCAACAACAGGGAATCAAAGCCAAACCCTACGTGGCAGGGACATCCGGCCCCGTAGATGCCGCCGTAATGATAGCCCAAGACGAGCGCGAATGGAGCGATTTGGAACCATGACTCTAACTGTCAACGAATTTAACAGCAGTAACGAATTGGATTTAAGTCTTACCGATTTTACGGTTAATCAATTGCAGCAAAGTATTGCGGAAAAGGGCGTCGCCAGCTTGGTGGTTTCTGGTGGATCAACGCCCAAGGCGTTTCTTCGCAATTTATCAGAGCAGGATTTAGATTGGGGCAGTGTTTATATTACCTTGGCCGATGAACGCTGTGTATTTGATGTGCACCCTGACAGCAACGCCAAAATGGTAAAAGAAACACTCATTCAAAATTTGGCCGCCGAAGCCAACTTCGAACCCTTGTACATTCAGGGCGAGTCGCAAATGAATTGCCAGCAACGGTTTATCAATCACCGTATTTTATCGGATACCTACGATCTGGTCATTTTGGGTATGGGCGAAGACGGCCACACGGCTTCTATTTTTCCAGAAGCCATCGAGCGCGATCAAGCGTTAAATCTTAACACCATGAGTAACGTATTATTAACCAATCCCGTTACCGCGACGCCGCTTCGAGTTACTCAAACCCGCAAGCGTTTATTAAATACTCGGGCATTGGTTTTGCATTTCACCGGTGCAAAGAAAAAACAGGTATTTGATCGCGCCTGCGAGCATAAAGACAGTAATTTACCGGTCAGTTATTTTATTCATCAAGAGATAATTCCACTGTCGGTTTACTGCAGCCGAGCAGCTTAACTACGTGCGATTTAATTTGACCGCAGCGCGGTTTTGCTGCAATTGCTTGCGTGGCGACTTTTTTCATCTTTCTTTCAAATTTAAAAAAGCACGATGATTTTAAGGTGACTTTGTTTAAATTTCTAAATGGGGTTTAAACCGAAGAATGGGGTTTAAACCGAAGGAGGCCATTTGGGTTATTTGCACCCAACTATAGCAGCGGTTACCGAGCGCATTGTGCATCGCAGCCAATCCACGCGCGATGCGTATTTGGCCCTAATGCGCGAAACTTACCAAACTAACCCTCCGCGTAAGCGGCTCTCGTGCGGCAACCTTGCCCACGCTTTTGCCGCCTGTAGCGACAGCGATAAGCAAACTATCTCCGGCGCTCAGGCTGCAAATTTAGGCATCGTAACGGCGTATAACGATATGCTGTCAGCGCATCAACCTTATAAAGATTATCCCGACTACATAAAGTCCGTAGCTCAACAATTTGGCGCTACTGCTCAAGTTGCCGCTGGCGTGCCTGCCATGTGCGATGGCGTTACTCAAGGGCAGCCGGGTATGGAGTTGAGTTTATTCAGTCGCGAAGTAGTGGCGATGGCCACAGCGGTGGGTTTAAGTCACAACATGTTTGATGGCAATGTATTTTTGGGGATTTGCGATAAAATTGTGCCTGGTTTATTAATTGGCGCTTTATCGTTTGGCCACATTCCCGGCGTATTTATTCCCGCCGGTCCTATGCCGTCTGGACTAACAAATAAAGAAAAAGCCGAGCAGCGCCAGCGTTACGCCGCTGGGGAAATCGGCGATACGGAGTTGCTTGCGGTTGAATCAGCTTCGTATCACAGCCCCGGTACGTGCACTTTTTATGGCACGGCTAACACTAACCAAATGATGATGGAATTTTTGGGTCTGCAATTACCCGGTTCTTCATTTGTTAATCCCTCCGATCCGCTACGCCCCAAATTAACCGCTCTGGCAATTGAGCAATTACTTAAAATAACCGACCCCCAGGGTAACTATACGCCGCTTTATCAAATCGTAACTGTTGAATCGATCGTTAACGCCATAGTTGGCTTGCTGGCCACGGGCGGCAGTACTAACCACACGTTACATTTAATTGCCATTGCCAAGGCCGCGGGTATTTTATTGGAATGGCAGGATATGGATGAATTATCCAGCGCGGTGCCGCTATTGGCTCGGGTGTATCCCAATGGACAGGCGGATATTAATCATTTTCATCAAGCCGGTGGTATGGCCTTTTTGTTTTACCAACTGAGCCAGCAGGGTTTATTGCACGATAATTTACCGACTATAGCGGGTCAGGGGCTTGAAGATTATCAATGCCAACCTGTTTTAAGCGGTGAAACGGTGGCTTGGTCCGATCCCGTTGAACATTCCGGCGATCTAACCGTTTTGGCTCCCGCGTCAAAACCGTTTGCTCACAACGGCGGCTTAAAGCAGTTAACGGGCAATTTGGGCAATGCCGTAATAAAAATCTCGGCAGTGGCCGAATCGCACTGGAAAGTTACAGCACCTTGTGTGGTTTTTGATTCGCAAGAAGAACTAAAAGAGGCGTTTGAGCGAGGTGAACTCAATAAAGATTTTATTGCAGTGGTGCGTTTTCAGGGACCGGCCGCTAATGGAATGCCAGAACTGCACAAAATGACGCCGTATTTGGGCGTACTGCAAGATCAAGGTTTTAAAGTGGCGTTGGTTACCGATGGCAGAATGTCTGGTGCTTCGGGTAAAGTGCCTGCCGCTATTCATTTATCTCCTGAGGCCGCTAAAGGTGGGTTTATTAATCGATTGCAAACGGGCGATACGTTAACCGTGGATGCGCTTAACGGCGTTTTGAAAGTAGCCCTAACTGATGATGAGTTAAGCTCAAGACCGGTGGCAGCCAGGCCCGAAGCCAATTATTCGCTGGGCCGAAATCTCTTCGCCAATTTTAGAGATCGTGTGACGACCGCAGAATTAGGCGGCAGCGTGTTCGAACAATGAGAATCGCCATGGACGAATTCCAAACTCTTTTACAGCAATTTAAAATTGTGCCAGTGGTTACGCCTTACTCGGTGAACGAAACGTTAAAAATGACCGAGGCCATGATCGCTGGTGGTATTACCTGCGTCGAAATTACTTTGCGTACGGATTGTGCTTGGCAGGCATTTACGGCCTTAAAACAATCGGGGATGCCCGTTAAAGTGGGTATCGGCACCATTACCAACACTGAATTGCTGCGCAAAGCTATCGACGTAAAACCGGATTTTATCGTCTCTCCGGGCGTAACCGAAAAAATCCTGGCCTTAGCCGCTCAGCACACCGTGCCGTTTTTGCCCGGTGTGGCCAGCGCCTCTGAATTAATGCTCGCCTGTGAGTACGGGTTTAGCACGCTTAAATTGTTTCCAGCGATGAGTGTTAACGCAACCAGTTTGTTGCCTTCGCTGGCTGGCCCCTTTACTGACGTAAAATTCTGCCCCACTGGTGGTGTAAATTTAAATAACGCTGCCCAACTTTTGGCGATGGACAACGTGGTGTGCGTAGGAGGCTCTTGGATGATTGCAAAACCATTGCTGCAAGCGGAAGATTGGCCAACAGTTACTCAATTAAGCAAAGAGGCCATGGCTTTGGGTGACACCATCAGTGAATGTCAGGAAGTATAAAACACGGCATTGAGCAAAACATAAAATCGGTTTTACTCTAAATCTAATACAACAATTTAATGGTTATTATTGGATTTGTGGTTATTGTTGGACTTATGGTTGGAAAGCAGCCAATATTTTTGCATTTCTATAAACATAAACGAGGCCGACCAGGTAATCATAACCAAACCTGCCAGCGCCTCCATTCCCGCCACGAAACGGATCAACCCATGCGGCTCAATATCGCCGGTTCCCAATGAGCTGTAAGCCGTAATCGAGTAGTAGGCGCAATCGCGCAAGCTGCCATCAAAATTACCTTGTAGGCTACCAAACGAACCGTTTTTTATTAAAAAGTAATAGGCAAACGCAAATACCCATACTTCAACCACGTGCGCCACCATGCTGCCTAAAACGCCGTAGACGACCCGTAAGCGGGGAGCGATAGGCAGCTTGGGGATTTGCGTGGTCAACGCATGCAATACTTCGTAGTGGATAACCACAACGATGGTTACAATGATGCCGTTAATAAAAAATATGAGCAGCATGAAATGATTCGCTTAGCGACCTGATAATTTCGGCGATCTAAATACCGAGTTTGCCCAGAGTATCGGCGATTTCACGCAAAATACCCGAGAGTCTGGGATGATTATTAGTGATGGTTGCGGCTTGTTCTTCCAGTTCTTCCAATAGGCTCTTGTCGGCTATTTCTTGATGGCCACTTAAATGGCTGATAAGCGAGTCGATAAAGTTTTTCTGGTTGGCTTCCAGCGCGTCGTCCAGGCTTTTGTGTATTTCTACAAGTTCATCCTTTAGGGCTTGCAGTTCTTGGTTGGCTTGATTCACAGCGGTTTCCCTCAATTTATGTTCCACGTTAAGACTTTAAATAGTAAGCCCAATTAGGCAAATCTGCATCATTTTGTCGGCGGGCAAAAACTGATTTCGATCAATAATTTTGCATTGACTACAGCGATTATTTTTTACACCTGTTTATCGTTGTTATTGCCGATAGAGAGCATTTATCAAAGCATTCCTAATAATAAAGCTCAAGTACGTATGAAAAATTACTAAAAAAGTCAATTGAAAAGAAATATAAGTAGGGGGAAGAAAATCGAGAAGGGCATTGGGAGCAGTAGCTGAACAAAAGCAAAAAGCTCAGGCAGCTATTTAGTTGGCGAAGGTTAGCAAAGGCGATGGCGGCAGCCATCGCCGTAACAGGTCTTATTCTGCCATCTCTTTGAGTTTTTTCAATGGACGGATTTTAACCTGCACACTGGCCGGCTTGGCTTTGAAGGTTGTTTCTTCACCGGTGAAAGGGTTGATACCTTTGCGAGCTTTACGGGCTGGCTTTTTAACGGTAGTGATTTTCATCAAGCCAGGCAGAACAAAATCGCCACAACCACCGCGCTTTTTAAGGTGCCCAGCAATAACGTTGGAGAGCTCGTCCAACACGGCTTGCACTTCTTTTTTTGGCAAATCGGTATTTTCTGCAATTTGAGTCAGCATTTGGGTTTTGGTAAAGCGCTCTGAGATGGCTTTAATGCGCGGAGCAGCGGCAGGGGTTTTAGCGGTTGCAGAAGATTTGCGAACGGCCATATAAGGATTCCTTGTTGGTTGGTTAGCAGTTGTAAATGAGAAGACGCTGTTGTCTTAGTTTATTTTATTAACTCGATTGGCTTATTAACTCAATTGGCGGCATCTTTAATCAGTCGGCAATCAGGCGGCGGGCCTCATCATCGATAGGAACTCAATAATAGGACCTCAATAACGGTACCTCAATTTACTGTGAACTCAGCGTTTTACGGTGAACCCAGCATTGCAATCGTGCCTGTTAATTGATATCGATCACCGTGTATGACAATACCGATCACTGTGCATGACGCCTAAAGCCGCGATTGTAAATCAACTGCTCCTTAATCGGGGACAGTGGATTTACGGTTTTGTGATTGCCAACCCAATTGCGTAAATCGCTGAGGGTTTAACCACCGAGTTGGAACCAGGATTGGTTGCGCTATTATTTTAAATGCTCTGGATTCATTATATATAGTATAAAATTACGTTCCGCAATAAATTTATCGAAAAAAATAGGCTCAAAGTCAACATCCTTGATCGAGTTGCATCGATTCGATACGCTCGCCGATTCCTCACGTAACACGGTGTTTCTTCTCTGGCAGTTATCCTGTTCGCTCCAGTCAGCAAGTGCTAGAAGCTGTTTGGGCGCATAAGTCGTATGGAAGGCTTAGTGTTGCCATTGTCGTTCGACTCTCAGAGTTTTTCTAATCGTGTTTATACGAATCAGCCCCGAACCATTAAAAGAGTTTGCGAGCTCCGCCAATTCGGCGCGTCTTGATTTAGTGTTCGACGAGATCGAGCTTCCGGTTGTTGTTTTGGCTATCTTGTGCACAAAAAGGCCCCAGGACTGAGTCCGTCGGGGTGTCTGTTAGATCGCTTGCCCAGAGTCGCAAGCATTAGGCTATAATGGCGCGCCTTTACGGTGAGTGGCAGTGATTTGCCCCGCTCATGGCTGGTGCTGGGTGCCCTGGCAGCTTGGTTGAGTTCATTTTAGATTGCTCAGCAAGGAGCTTTGAGGGTGGTTTAGCCTTGAAAAACAGCAGCGGGCACCCTATATGCAGTCGGTCGTTCGTTTATTGTTTGGTTTGCTTTGGAGATTAACATGCCCATTTACGAATACGTTTGCAAAAGTTGTCACCACGAGTTTGAAGCTTTGCAAAAGCTGTCTGACGACCCACTGCGCGATTGCCCAAAGTGCAATCAATCAGCATTGCAAAAGAAAATTTCGGCAGCGGGATTCCGTCTAGCCGGCAGCGGCTGGTACGAAACCGATTTTAAGTCCGGTAACAAGAAAAACTTAGCCGGGGATGACAAAGCGCCGAGCGCGGGCTCGTCTGAGACCAAATCGACCAGTACGCCCAAGGCGGATTCTGGGAAGAAGCCAGACTCTGCCTCGACATCCAAAGCCAGTTAAGGCCGTCGAGCCACAGAGGGCTCACAGATACACAAAAAGTTAATAGGAAATAGTTATGCGTAGCCAATATTGTGGCACCGTCAATGCCTCGGCGATTGATCAGGAAGTGACCCTCTGCGGTTGGGTGGACCGACGACGCGATCACGGTGGTGTGATCTTTATCGATCTCCGCGACCGAGAAGGGATCGTGCAAGTTGTGTTCGATCCCGATAGTGCGGATTTTAGCGAGGCCGATAAGGTTCGAAGCGAGTATGTGGTTCAGGTAACGGGCCGAGTGCGTGCTCGTTCCGAGGCAACAGTTAACCCGAATATGTCCACCGGCGAAATCGAAGTTTACGGTTTGCGCTTGCAAATTTTGAGTCATGCCGAAACACCCCCGTTTCCGCTCAACGAGCATTCCAATGTGGGAGAGGATGTTCGCCTCAAATACCGCTACTTGGATTTGCGTCGCCAGGAGATGCAGAATAACTTGCGTCTGCGGGCTAAAGTCACCAGCGTTGTTCGGCAATATTTAGAAAACGAAGGGTTTTTGGATTTGGAAACCCCTATTTTAACGCGAGCTACCCCAGAAGGTGCGCGCGATTATCTAGTGCCTTCGCGCACCCACGACGGAAAATTCTTTGCGTTGCCGCAGTCGCCGCAGTTGTTTAAACAACTTTTGATGGTTTCGGGGTTTGATCGTTATTATCAGATTGCCAAATGTTTCCGAGACGAAGACTTGCGCGCGGATCGCCAGCCCGAATTTACTCAAATCGATATCGAAGCGTCTTTTATTTCTGACGAAGACATTATGTCGATTACGGAAGGTATGATTCGTCAGTTGTTACGCGAAGTAAAAGGCGTGGAACTCGACGAATTCCCGCGTATGCCCTATGCCCAAGCCATGGAACTTTACGGTTCCGATAAACCCGATTTACGCATCCCGTTGCAATTAGTCGACATCAAAGATTTGATGAAAGACATCGACTTTAAAGTGTTTGCCGGTCCTGCTAACGATCCTGCTTCTCGGGTTACTGCCCTAAAAGTGGATGGCGGTGCGGAGATTTCCCGTAAACAAATCGATGACTACACCAAGTTCGTTGGCATCTATGGCGCAAAAGGTTTGGCTTGGATAAAAGTCAATGAATTAGAGAAGGGCATCGAAGGTCTGCAGTCGCCGATTATTAAGTTTTTAGGCGACGACGTAACCTTAAAAATTATGGAACGCGTACAGGCTAAAAACGGCGATATCGTCTTTTTTGGGGCCGATAAGTCACGCGTGGTTTCCGAAGCGTTGGGCGCGTTGCGCATTAAAGTGGGCTTGGATCTGGATCTTAAAACCTGCGAATGGGCACCGCTGTGGGTGGTGGATTTCCCCATGTTTGAAGAGAACGACGATGGCTCGGTAACCTCGTTGCACCATCCATTTACCGCACCCAGTTGCTCGCCCGAAGCATTGAAAGCCAACCCGCTAGAAGCTCTGTCGGTAGCCTACGACATGGTACTAAACGGTACTGAATTGGGCGGTGGCTCCATTCGTATTCACGATCAAACCATGCAAGAAACCGTATTTGAAGTGTTGGGTATTGATGAGCAAGAGCAGCGAGAGAAATTTGGCTTCCTGTTGGACGCGCTTAAATACGGCGCGCCACCGCACGGCGGTTTGGCATTTGGTTTGGATCGATTGGTAATGTTAATGACCGGTGCCGATTCCATTCGCGACGTGATTGCCTTCCCGAAAACGCAAACAGCCGCCTGTGTGATGACCGACGCCCCAGGCACTGTGGATAATCAGCAGTTGCGTGAATTGAATATTAATTTGCGTAAAAAAGAACCTACAGAAGCGAAAAGTTAATATTTAACCATCGCCATTCCACAAAAAAGCCTGCAATTGCAGGCTTTTTTGTGGGTCAAGGTTGCCGCCAGAACCTGGCGGCAAGTCTACAGTGATTATCGATCATCGCGTTCAATAAACGACTCGATTAATTGCGCCTCACCATCAGAAATACTGGTATCACCATCCTGCTCCGCGTCTTCTACCAAGACCAAATCTTCCTCTTCAATGGATGCTGCCAGAGACTCCGCCGAACTGCCGTCTACCGATACGCCTAACAATTCGAAGTCGTCGGATCCCACTTGTGATACCGGGCCAAGCAGATAGATTTGCTCGAGTTCTTGCGTACCATCAAGCTCGATACTGGTGGCAAAGACATTTTGTTCGTCGTCAACAAATCCATGAATCACCACTTGTTCGCCTGCAATGCCGCTCGATACCACATCGTCGTCATCGGCGAAGACCAAATTGTTGGTGGTGATCTCTATGCCCAGCAGGTTAATCGACGAGTTAACGTTAATGTCTTCATTATCCAGCGGTGCCTCGATGTAAAAACGGCGCTCCAAAAAGTTAATGCGTGTGGCGACTAAGTCACCGGAGCTCAAATCCAACATGCCTTCCACTTCAACCTTGGCCCCTTCGACCATATCGTCAGCACGGCCGTTAACGAAAGTTGGATTTTCGGAGGTGTCGACTTCCTGGTCGCCCACATCGATGCTGTTGCTTGACGAGTCGATAATAAAACCTTCGATTTCCGCTGGTACTTCGTCGATATCTTCGTCGTCGTTGCTGAGTGCAGGCAGGGCTTGAGTAATGCACTCAACGCTTAGGGTGGTATCGACGTCGTCGCCCGGGTTAAAGCCCGGAATCGGGCCGGCCATAACCTCGACAAAATCGCCATCAGAAAAACTTCCCGGGCAATCGGGAATTACACCGTTAAGAACAAAATTCTGGCCGCTGATTTCGAAGGAATCGTTGTCAACTACGTTATCCACGCTGCCGGTCATTTTCCAGAATAGGGTGTTGGTCGTATCGATACGTGTGGCGAGAATACCGTCGCGACGATTGGTGTAGCCGCTAACGCGAACAATATCGCCGACATCTAAATTGCTAACATCGTCGCTTTGAATACCGTCCAATTCGGTTTCATCCAACACAGTGACTTCGTGATTAAGCACCTGCAGCGGAGAGACTTGAGTCACTGGGCCGATGATTAGGTGGCTGGCTTGCAATCGGGTCACAGTGCCGGTGGATAAATCCTCTGGCACGGTTTCTTCGAGAATTAAACTCACCACCATGCCGTTTTCCAGCTCACTGGAGGATATATCTTCGCCATCTAAGGTAATTTCGGCGTTGTTTGAGAGCGAGAAATCACTGGCGAAATTAACCTCTAAGGATCGGGCATCGGTTAATACGCCAATACTGGCGCCACCGTCTTCGCCTGAACCCGAACTGCCGCCACTGCCACCGTTGCCGTCTTCATCGGCTGTCGTGCCTATTTGAAAATCGCAACCGTTTAGCAACAGTAATATTAGAAATACGTGAAGAATTTTTGCGTACTTTTGAATCATTTGGAACGTAGGATTAAGCATAGAGTCATGGTCTTATGATTGAATTGGGCGACATTAAGCCCAGCTAAAGTTGGTTCGTGTGATTATTCTGGTTAGAAGCAAACAGGGTTGGTCGGTTTTGAGATCCCCAAATGCAGGCCAAATTGCGTGGCAATAGTAACAGAATTAAATCGAATAATAAGATCCACTAGTGAGTAAATTGGTTTGGGGTGAACTCGTTTTTTTGAGAACTGTGTCAAGCTTTAAGTGGCGATAGGCACCCGAGTTTTCAGAATGTGTAAGTTTTCTATTTTGATAGATTGGTGCGGCTAAACTTTAGACATAGAATCGGTTCTAAATATATTGTCAGACAATAACGTTAAGTAATAAATGTTGTGTCGTTTAGCGAAATAAGATTTAACAGTCGGTATTAATATGCAAGCTAGAAAATGGTTGAGTTATATATTGTTGATGGTTTCGATGTTGACGCTTGTTGCCTGCGGCGGCGGTGGTGGTTCGTCGGGATCGAGTAACTCGAATTCAGCAGGGCAACAACCCGACCCAGAAGTAGATCCTCCTGTTGAACAGCCCCCTGTTGAACAGCCTCCGGTACAAGAGCCGCAGGCAGATCCTGTTAGCATCTCTGGCCGGGTTACCTACGACAGTGTTCCGCACAACCCATTTACTAGTGGCCTAAACTACGATGCCACAGAGATTTTGCCGGTTCGCGGCGCAGAGGTACAACTGTTGGATGCTTCCGGCAGCGTGGTTGATCAAACCACAACCAATAACCAAGGTTTTTATGAGTTTAATAACCCGGTTTCCATTGATGTTCGCGTGTTGGTGCGGGCAGAAACTATTGCCACAGGTACTCCTGCATGGAGCGTTCGTGTTGGCGATAATACCTCAGGTGGCGCACTCTACGCGCTACAAGGTGCGTTGTTAACGGCTAATCAAGATAGCGCCGTGCGCAATCTGCATGCACCTTCCGGGTGGAACAATGTTCTCGATGATTACACCGAAACCCGCGCTGCCGCACCGTTCGCTATTTTGGATGCAATATATTCGTCGATTGAAACTTTTGTAGCGGTGGATGGCACAGTTCAATTTCCGCACTTAGACGTATTTTGGAGTGAAAATAATATTCCTGCCGAAGGTGACTTAACAGAAGGCGAAATTACCACTTCGTTTTTTCAGTCGGGCTCTAATAGTATTTATATTTTGGGCGCCGAAGATATCGACACCGACGAATACGATAGCCACGTAATCGCACATGAGTGGGGGCACTTCTTTGAAGCGGCGCTTTCTCGGGCGGATTCTATCGGAGGCTCTCATTCTTTAAGTTCTGTTTTGGATATGCGCGTTGCCATGAGCGAGGGCTGGGGCAATGCGGTTTCGGGGATTATTCTCGACGACTCCGTTTATCGCGACAGCTCTACATCCAATCAATCGCGTGGCTTTGCGATCGATGTGGAATCGAACAATAATAACTCCTTTAACGTTGCTCGGGGTTGGTTCAGTGAAGCGTCGGTGCAATCCATTATTTACGACATTTACGATGCCAATAACGAAGGCGTTGATAACATCTCGGCCGGTTTGCGACCTATTTACGATGTGTTAACCAGTGCATCCTATCGGAATTCATCGGTATTTACCGGCATCCACATGTTTTTGGACTCTGCTAAAAGTCGATTGCCCGCCAGTGCCGATAGAATTGATGATCTGGCCGAATTTCAGCTATTTACTGTCGATGATGAACTGGGCTCGACCGAAACAAACGATGCGGGCAGCAGCTCGGTACTACCGATTTACACCGATCTTAGTGTGGGCGAGACCGAAGAGGTTTGTGTTACCAGTCAATTTGGAACCAACAATCGGTTGGGCAACCGTCGGTACCTTAGAATTTCCAATTTAAGCAGTGGCTTTTACACCTTTACGGTCACCCGAACGTCCGGTTCTACCCAGACAAACCCAGAGGTATTTTTACAACGTTTGCCGGATCTTTTCTTCCGAAGCGTGTCTACACAAGTCAATATTGATGAGGGCAGTGCCAATCTTGCAGCAGGCGATTACGTTCTCGAAGTTTTTGATGCAAACCAGAATAGCGCGTGTTTCAACGTGAGTTTTAATTAATCTCATTGAGCACTAAAAAGAATTATTTTTTATCCGTGACTACTATGACTAATTCTCAATTCATTCGAACATTATTACTGATTTTTGTGGTGAGCTTTGGTGCCGTTGGCCAAGCCTGTGCCGGGGGTAAATCCGATACGCAGTTGGAAGAGGGGGCTCGTTTTGGGGGCAGTTATCAAAAGCCGGGCGCACCCGTTCGCTTTGATCACAATTACGATGGCTCCACCGAGCTTGCCGAGCAAGAAATCGTGGATTTGTACATTATTCCTGAATTTGACATCGACAAGCTCGATGTAAAAGTTTTGTCGACCAGCCAGATTTTGGCAGGGCGTGAATTCGACTACTCCGCTGCGGCAAAAGGCTCAGAACCGGTATTAATACCCGTGACCGTATCCTCAAACGAAGCGGGTCGTTTTTACATTAATATACACGTCACCAGCGAAGCCAATGGCGCTATAAGCACGCGCAGTTTTGCACTGCCTATAACGGTGGGCGATGTGCCTAAAAAGAAAAGCAAAGCCACTTTTATGGGCGATGGCGAACGTGTTCGAATGATGGACGCCGAGGAAACCGTCCAATAAGCGCTTGACCCAAGCATGTTGCCCTGACAGACTTCACCTGTATAAAAATTCAGGTAAATATGTGGGGGCACATGCCACTGATCTTAGGGGTCGATCCCGGCTCATTAAAAACCGGATTTGGAATTGTTGATGCATTAAGCGGCAAAACCCAATACGTGGCCAGTGGCGTTATCCGCCTAAATTCCTATGATTCCCTGCCTGAACGTTTAAAAGTTATTTTTAACGCCCTTTCTAATATTATCGAAGAATACCAACCCTACGAGATGGCTATCGAACAGGTGTTCATGGCTAAAAACGCGGGATCTGCGCTTAAGTTAGGGCAGGCGCGCGGAGCGGCCATTGTGGCGGCCGGTTTTTTTGATTTGCCGGTGGCGGAATACGAAGCGCGCAAGGTTAAGCAGTCGGTTGTGGGCACCGGAGCGGCCGATAAATTGCAAGTTCAGCACATGGTTAAGTACTTGCTAAAGTTATCGGCCAGCCCGCAAGAGGATGCCGCCGATGCGCTGGCTGTGGCACTGTGCCATGCCAATACGCAACAACATCTGATTCATACCGCCCGGGCCTCGCGATTTCGCCGGGGGCGAATGGTATAACGACCACTCAACCGAGTTCCTTAAGTTTACAATGAGCAGGTTTACAACGAGGCAAGCATGATTGGTCGATTAATCGGCATTTTGGCAGAAAAACAACCGCCGTTTTTATTGATAGATGTCAATGGTGTGGGCTACGAAGTCCAAGCGCCTATGACCAGTATTTACTCGCTGCCGGCCATCGGTGAGCAAGTTACGCTGTATACTCATTTTTCGGTGAGCGAAAACGCTCAACAACTGTTCGCCTTTAAAGATCACACCGATCGCCTGTTGTTTCGCCACCTGATTAAAGTCAGCGGTGTGGGTCCAAAGTTGGCCTTGGCCATTTTATCGGGTATCGAACCGCCGGAGTTTGTGGCGGCCGTGCAATCGGGCAGCAGTGCTACGCTGGTTAAAGTGCCTGGTGTGGGTAAAAAAACCGCAGAGCGGTTAGTCATCGAAATGCAAGATCGCCTAAAAGATTGGAGCGGTAAAGACGTTGCCGAAGGCGATGTGGCCGCGCCCGTTATTGGTACCAGCACCGAATCCGAAATCATTGCCGAAGCCGAGAGTGCTTTGGTAGCTTTGGGCTACAAACCAACCGAGGCGGCGCGAGCCATCAGCAACGTTACCAAAGAGCAACCTGTCGAGCGCAGCGAAGAGTTGATTCGTTTGGCACTTCGCTCCATGCTGCCCGGTTAAGCAAACACTGATTAAAACCCTATGATCGATAAAGATGACCTGCAAACCTCGCGTATCGTTTCGCCCATCGCCGAGCAGCCCGATGATTTGGTCGATAAAACCGTTCGACCTCGCTCACTTAACGACTACCACGGACAACCGCAGGTGCGCGAGCAAATGGAGATCTTCATTGCCGCTGCTCGCAAACGCCAGGAAGCGTTGGATCACACCCTAATTTTTGGTCCACCTGGGCTGGGTAAAACCACGCTGGCCAACATCATCGCCTCGGAAATGGGTACGGAGCTTAAATCTACCTCTGGCCCCGTGTTAGAAAAAGCCGGCGATTTAGCCGCACTTATGACAAACCTGGAATCCGGCGATGTTTTGTTCATCGATGAAATACACCGCCTCAGCCCCGTCGTGGAAGAGGTTCTGTACCCGGCCATGGAAGACTTCCAGTTGGACATCATGATCGGCGAGGGGCCGGCGGCTCGATCCATAAAAATTGAGCTGCCGCCGTTTACTTTGGTGGGCGCTACTACCCGCGCCGGACTGCTCACCTCGCCACTGCGCGATCGCTTCGGTATTGTGCAACGTCTTGAATTCGTTAATCTTAAAGATCTCACGCACATTGTTGGCCGAGCCGCGAGCCTGATGAATATCTCTATGGCTGAAAACGGTGCCGAGGAAATTGCCCGTCGAGCCCGAGGCACGCCGCGTATTGCACTGCGTTTATTGCGACGAGTACGGGATTACGCCGATGTAAAATCCGATGGCACGGTTACCGGCGAGGTGGCCGACGCCGCGCTCAATATGCTCAATGTGGATGTGTTGGGGTTCGATCACATGGATCGGCGCATGTTGCTGGCGGTGATCGAGAAATTCTCCGGCGGGCCGGTGGGTGTCGACAGCTTGGCGGCCGCCATCAACGAAGAGCGCGATACCATCGAGGACGTGCTTGAACCTTTCCTTATTCAACAGGGCTATTTGGTGCGCACACCCAGAGGTAGAATGGCCACCCAACTGGCTTACAACCACTTTGGCATTGTGCAACCCGAGCAGCAGGGCAAGTTAGATATCTGATCTGTTTAACTGCCGCTGATTAAAAGTCGACCATTAATTGAGTTATGTCTGAATTTTCCCTGCCTGTACGCGTTTACATCGAAGACACCGATGCCGGCGGCATTGTGTTTTATGTGAATTATCTAAAATACATGGAGCGCGCTCGCACAGAACTGCTGCGTTTTTTGGGCTACGATAAAGCGGCAATTACCCAGCACAACGAGTTATTGGTTGTTGCCAACGCCAACATCGACTACAAACGCTCGGCCCGATTGGATGATTTGCTCGATGTAACTGCAGCGTTTAGCAAAGTTGGGCGCAGCTACGTGGTGTTTGATCAAACGGTTAAGCGAGGCCAAGAGTTACTCTGTAGCGCGCAAATCAAGGTCGCTTGTGTGGCGCAAGATAGCCTAAAACCGCAAGCATTGCCCAAAACTATGCTCGAGAAAATTAATCATTGGCTGGAAACTGAGCAACCGTAATCGTCGATAAATGGCCGATTTAAGCCATTATTTGGGCTTAAAAAAGCCCGTCTGGGAACTGAATAAGTATTGATGCGTCACACAAGCTTATTACTTTTAGCGCAATATTTGTGGCAAGTTCGATAACCTCACACAATAAAAATTGGAGTTTCAACACGATGCAAGCAGGGGAAAGTCTGTCTATCTGGTCTTTAATCGCGGAGGCCAGCCTGGTTGTGCAAGCAGTCATGGCCATCCTGTTGTTAGCATCGGTAGTTTCCTGGGTAATGATCATCAATCGCGGCCTCTACCAAAGCCGTGCTTCGCGTTTGTATATCGACTTCGAAAAACGCTTTTGGTCGGGTATCGACCTCACCAACCTTTATAAGCAGGGTAACGCCCGGGCCAGCAGCGGTCATGTGCAGGGCGCTGAAAATATCTTTCGAGCCGGCTTCAAAGAGTTTTCTCGATTAAAACAGCAATCCACCGATCCCGGCGTGGTAATGCAAGGTACCGAGCGCGCTATGCGAGTCGCTCTAGCACGCGAAGAAGAAAAACTAGAAGCCAATCTACCATTTTTGGCCAGTGTTGCTTCGGTAAGCCCCTACATTGGCTTGTTTGGTACGGTGTGGGGCATTATGAATTCCTTCCGTGGTTTGGCGAATGTACATCAGGCCACTTTGGCCACGGTGGCACCGGGTATTTCTGAGGCATTGGTGGCCACCGCGATGGGTTTATTTGCCGCCATTCCCGCCGTACTGGCTTATAACCGCTATTCCACACGAGCGGAGGCGTTGGTGGGCAACTACGAAACTTTCTCGGAAGAACTGAGTGCGTTCTTGCACCGCAAACTCCATTCTGGCCAATAAGCACGAGATTTAGATGCGCAAAAAGAAACGCAAACCGCTGGCCGAGATCAATGTGGTTCCCTACATTGATGTCATGTTGGTTTTATTAGTGGTGTTTATGATTACCGCGCCGCTGTTGATGCAGGGCGTTAAGGTGGAGCTGCCCCAAGCTCCCTCGGAACCGTTTGACAGTAAGCAGGACGAACCATTAATCGTATCGGTTAAACAAGACGGAAGTTTTTACATCAATTTGGGGAACGAGCAAGATCAGGCAACAGCCAAACCCTTGCCGAAGATTCAGGAAATTGTAACCAAAATACTGCGCCAAAAGCCGCAAACCCAAGTTTTGGTGTGGGGCGACCAACGCGTCCCTTACGGCGAAGTCGTTAAAGCAATGACCAGTTTACAAGCTGCCGGTGCGCCGTCGGTGGGTTTGGTGACAGAGCCAGAGAGTTGATGCTGTCGTCGCGCCTAACATTGTCTGTTGCCGTGGTCGTGAGTTTATTATTGCACGGAGGACTGGTTGTGCTGGTAGCCATGGGCTGGCAATCCGAGTCCGAGCAGCAGCGCCCACCTATTCGCGTGGTGCAAGCGCGCTTGGTGGAGCTGAATCAAACGGCACCTAAACAGCAGGCTCCCAAAGTCGACGAAAAAAAGCCAAACGTTGTCGATCTTACTAAAAAGCGGCAAGCGGAAGAGCGCCGCAAAGAACGGGAGCGCCAAGCACGACTGGCCGAACAAAAACGAAAACGCGAACTGGCCGAGAAAAAGCGCGCCGAAGAACAAAAAAAGAAAGAAGCCGAAGAGCAGCGAAAACGATTAGAAGCCGAGCGACAAAAGCAAGCTCTGGCGGATGAGTTAAAACAATTGGAAGAACAGCAGCGTCAATCGCAGCTGCAAAAAGAATTGGCCGCAGCCGAGGCCGCTGAGCAAGCCGCTTTGGCCGCAGAACAAGCCGAAGCTACCGCGCAAAGCTACGTTGCCGTTATTGCCGAGAGAGTTGAGCAGTATTGGAGTCGGCCACCGTCGGCCCGCAAAGGCATGCAGTGCGAGTTGCTTTTGCAATTGGTGCCCACGGGGCGAGTGATTAATGTCACGGTCGTAAAAAGCAGCGGCAGTGCGGCGTTTGATCGCTCAGCGGAACAAGCAGTCCTAAAAGCTGAGCAATTTAAAGAGTTACAACAATTATCGCCCGAGGTGTTTGAACGCTATTTTCGCGAGCTGCGATTGGTGTTCAATCCACGCGATTTGCGTTTGTAAAAGGCTATTGTTTATGGAATCTCTGATTCGTTCTGATGATTTCTTGTTCAACCTTCGCTTCAGACAAGACCCACTGCGCAAGATTATTTTTTAGATCCATTTAAACTGAGAAGTCTTTAAGAACATTTAAAGAATAAACAAAAACGTTAAGGAGTCCCCCTTGCTGTTTAAACTGCGAATCTCCATTCGCTCTGCGCTTGTATTGTTGAGTTTATTATTGGTGACCAATGCCAGTCGCGCAGAATTAACCATCGAAATTACCAAAGGCGTGGATAACCCAACGTCCATCGCCGTGGTGCCTTTTAAAACACCCGGTGGTTTGCCCGAAGATGTGGCACAAATCGCCGCCGCCGATTTACAGCGCAGTGGCCAATTTGCACCGATTCCTCGGGGAAACATGTACAGTTTTCCGCAGTCTTCCAGAGAAGTGGTTTATCGCGATTGGCGCGCCGTGGGGGCAGAATATTTGTTAATTGGTGGCTTGGAGCCGGTGACTGGGGGTTACCAATTGTGGTTTGAACTCTACGATGTGCTCAATCAAAAGCGATTAAGTCGTAAAGTCGCCACCGCAGGCGTTAATGACCTGCGCAGCTTGGCTCACTACGCTGCCGATGAAGTCTACCAAGACATTACCGGCATTCGCGGTGTGTTTTCCACCAAAATAATTTACGTAGAAGTGTTGCGCAACGAAGCAGAGCCGCTTAAATCGAGCTATCGCCTCATGTATGCCGATGCCGATGGAGCCAGAGAGCGTGAATTATTAAAATCTAAGCAACCGCTGTTGTCGCCACGCTGGTCGCCCGATGGCAAAAAAGTCGCGTACGTTTCGTTTGAGTCGTCTCGACCGGCTGTTTATATTCAGGAAATCAGTACGGGTCAGCGACAGCAGGTTACCAATTTTAAGGGCTTAAATGGTGCACCGGCCTGGTCGCCGGACGGTAAAAAACTGGCTTTTGTATTATCGAAAGACGGCAACCCAGAAATTTATACATTGGAATTGGCAACGGGTAAGTACCAGCGAATCACCAGCCATTTTGCCATTGATACCGAGCCGAGCTTCAGTGCTGACGGCAAAGGCATCATTTTTACCTCTAATCGGGGTGGTCAACCACAAATTTACCAAATCGACCTTGCCAGCAGGCGCATAGAGCGCTTAACCTTCTACGGTGATTACAACGCGCGCGCAAGTTTGTCACCGGATGGCAAAACAATGGTCATGGTGCACAGGCAAGATGGTGTCTTTCATATCGCGGCTCAGGAAATTGCCAGCGGCGATATACGCATATTAACGGAGACGCACTTGGACGAATCACCAAGTATTGCACCCAACGGGGCTATGTTACTGTACGCGACACAAAGCCGGGGTAAAGGTATACTTGCGGCGGTGTCACTGGATGCGGGAATAAAATTTCAGCTTCCTTCAAAAACGGGGGATGTTCGCGAACCCGCTTGGTCACCGTTTTTAAATTAAGTTGCAGGACAGAGCATCAAACTGTTTGGTGTGTATAAAAACAATTGGCGTGTTGCAAAGCTGTGCAGTTGGGCGTCTCAAATCTGGCTCCACAAGCGAACAACAAACCTAAAACCAGAAAAATTTTTTGTTTCGATAATTTGGGAGTGATAGACCATGAAAGTTTTGAAAGCTGGGTTGAGTTTAGTAATTTTGGCATTGGCACTAGCTGGCTGCGCCACAACCCAAGAGCCGGAAGTTGCAGACAATACCCCAACCACAGCCGATACTGATGCTGGCTCTGCCGAGGGCACTGGGGTTGAAGATACTGATGTATTAACTTCCACCGAAGAGGAAGAAGAAGTTGAACTAGAAACTGTATTCTACTTCGATTTCGACAAGTCTGAGCTAAAGCCAGAAGCGCGTGCCTTGTTAACTGCCCACGCCGAGCAACTTAAAGCCGATCCACGTTCTGTTCGCCTAGAAGGCCACGCCGATGAGCGCGGTTCTCGCGAATACAACATCGCGTTGGGTGAGCGTCGTGCTAATGCTGTTCGTGACTTCCTAGTACTTCAAGGTGTTGATGCCGGTCTATTGGAAACCATCAGCTACGGCGAAGAGCGTCCAGTAGCGTTTGGTTCTAACGAATCTTCTTGGGCGCAAAACCGTCGCGTAGAACTGAAATAATCGACTTATTGTATGGTTGTTAAACAAGTAAAACTTGGTCTACAACTCATTGCGGCGACCCTGGTGGTCGCCGCTTTGCCGAGTTGGGCTCAAGTAAAAGTTATTGATTCTTCCCCGGTCGCTCCAGTTACTGCAACGGAACCGGCCGTCTCTCCTGTGGCCAATGCCGGTGCCGAGTTTTTCTCCCGCATGCAATTGCTGGAGCAAGAAGTGCTTGAATTGCGTGGTCTAGTTGAGCAGCAAGCGTTTGAAATTAAACGCCTTAAGCAGCAGCGTTTGGACGATTACACCGATTTAGATCAACGTATATCGGCGCTCATTAAGGCGTCTTCATCGAATGTGCCTGTAAATTCTGATTCAGCCAGCAGCACAATCGATAATTCAACGCCATCGACTGTTAATGCAAACACTAAACCTCTCAACGAGCGAGAGTTGTACAGCGAAGCGCTGAATTTATTACTGCAAAAGAAAGATTTTGACGGCTCGCTAGAAAAATTAACTCTCTACTTGGATACCTTTCCTCAAGGACTATACGCCCCCAACGCGCATTATTGGTTGGGCGAAATTAACCTGAGTAAGCAAGATTTAGAAACCTCCAAGCAGTGGTTTAGCGAGTTAATCGAAAAATTCCCGGGCCACAGCAAGGTCTCGGATGCCAAATTTAAGTTGGGCAAGGTGTATTTCCAATTGGGCGAAACCGCCAAAGCTAAGTCTCTATTAACGGATGTGGCTAACAGTGGTAGTACGGCTGCGCAATTGGCAAAAGATTTTATTGCGGTAAACGGCCTTTAATCCATTGGCCTCTTGTTAGCGGGCAAGCTGCTCACAGAGGCCTGTGGGCCAAATATATAGCCAACACTCCGCGTTTTGGGTAAACTGCGCCGTTTTTTCGCGAACCCACGGTTTTATGTCGGAGCAATCCCTACGCATCACAGAAATTTTCTTCTCTCTCCAGGGGGAGAGTCTGTCTGTGGGCGCGCCAACCGTATTTATCCGTTTAACCGGTTGCCCTCTGCGCTGCCACTACTGCGATTCTGCCTACGCGTTTCATGGCGGCGATAAAGTAACTTTCGCTCAAATACTCGATCAAGTCAGTCAATACAACGCCCAATACGTTTGCGTTACAGGTGGCGAACCCTTGGCTCAACCCAATTGCTTAGCTTTACTTACGGCCTTATGCGATTTGGGTTACGAGGTATCTCTAGAAACCAGCGGTGCCTTATCGATAGAAAACGTAGACACCCGGGTGTCGCGAGTAGTGGATTTAAAAACACCCGATTCCGGCGAGGCGGATAAAAACCTTTACGACAATCTCCAATGGCTAACACCAGGTGATCAAATCAAGTTTGTTATTTGCAGCGAACGGGATTACCAGTGGGCCAAATTTAAACTCGATGAGTACCAATTGGCAGGTCGGTGCGATGCAGTATTGTTCTCGCCCAGTTATCAACAAGTGCCAGCCAATCAACTGGCTCAATGGATATTGGACGATCGATTGCCTGTGCGAATGCAATTGCAGCTGCATAAATACCTGTGGGGCGATGTTCCTGGACGTTAGAGGTCACCATGGCGGACACCAAATCACCTAATTTTCAATCATCTGCCAAGGCGGTAGTTTTAGTCTCGGGCGGGTTGGATTCCACCACTGTCCTAGCAATTGCCCAGTCACAGGGCTATGAATGCTATTGCATTAGCTTCGATTACGGCCAAAGACACAAAGCGGAACTGCGAGCAGCGGATAACACCGCTAAAGCCTTAGGAGCTGCTCTGCACAAGGTTATTAAGCTGGACTTAAGTTCCATTGGCGGTTCAGCGCTAACAGATACCAACATCGCTGTACCCGAGGCAGAGACCACGGGCATACCGGTAACCTATGTACCGGCGCGCAATACGGTTTTCTTATCAATCGCACTGGGCTGGGCCGAAGTACTTGGAGCCACCGATTTATTCATCGGCGTAAATGCTGTGGACTATTCCGGATACCCAGATTGCCGCCCCGATTTTATCTCTGCCTTCGAGAGCATGGCCAATTTGGCCACCAAAGCCGGCGCAGAAGGGGCAAAATTACGTGTACACACGCCTCTTATCAATCTCACCAAGGCAGAAATTATCCAACAAGGCTTGGCGTTAGGCGTGGATTACGGACAGACTATTTCCTGTTACCAAGCCGACGACGAGGGTAGGGCGTGCGGTCGATGCGACAGCTGTCGACTGAGACGGCAGGGCTTCAAAGAGGCTGGCGTAACAGACCCGACATCCTACCAAGCTTAAAAAGTGAGCTAAGCTATTGTTTCAACGAGTAATTTAACTGTCATAAAGTGATAAAAAACGCTTGAGTTTTGATTTTTTATAAGTACTATATGCGCCTCCTTTCGGGCAGCCAGACAGAATTGCTCGATAACAGAATTAGGGTCGTTAGCTCAGTCGGTAGAGCAGTTGGCTTTTAACCAATTGGTCACTGGTTCGAATCCAGTACGACCCACCATTTAAAATGCAAAATTGCCCAAGCATTTTTGCGTCGGCGCAACCAACCGTGCAGCGCTCGATACAGCCCGATGTAGTGATGAAGTAAAGTATCGAGCAATCCAGTACGACAGGTGGAAAGAGTGCGCGAAAGCGCGCATCACAGCAACAAAATTAGGGTCGTTAGCTCAGTCGGTAGAGCAGTTGGCTTTTAACCAATTGGTCACTGGTTCGACAAAATCGTCGGGAACGATTTTGCGTTGGCACAGCCAACCGCGCAGCGGCTCGATACAGGACGTATCGAGCAATCCAGTACGACAAATGGAAAGAGTGCGCGAAAGCGCGCATCACAGCAACAAAATTAGGGTCGTTAGCTCAGTCGGTAGAGCAGTTGGCTTTTAACCAATTGGTCACTGGTTCGAATCCAGTACGACCCACCATATCTACAAAACGCCTCACTGTTAGAGGCGTTTTTTCGTTCTGGTTGAACAAAGTATCGGTATTCGCTACTTTGTCGAGTCCATTCAGAGCTTCAAAATTGCCTATGTTAGAGCCTGCTAATCAATTCGATTCCTATTTGGTGGGCGGCGCAGTCCGTGATGCGTTATTGGGAATTGCCGTTTCGGATCGCGATTACGTGGTAGTGGGCGCGCTTCCCGAAGATCTTATCTCCCAGGGCTTCGAGCAGGTCGGTAAGGATTTTCCTTGCTTTTTGCATCCAAAAACAAAAGAGGAATATTCCCTCGCTCGCACCGAGCGAAAATCTGGCTCGGGCTACACCGGCTTTGTTTGCGAGTTTGGGCCAGACGTTGGTTTGGAAGAAGATCTCCGACGACGTGACCTCACCATTAATGCGATGGCTCAGAGTGACGATGGTCAATTGATAGATCCCTTCGGCGGCCAGCGTGATTTACAAGAAAAATGGCTGCGGCATGTGTCGCCCGCGTTTGACGAGGATCCGCTAAGAGTATTGCGCGTTGCTCGTTTTGCGGCACGCTTTGCCCATTTGGGGTTTCGTGTCCATCCAGACACTCTAGCGCTTATGGCCAAGATCGCAGCCGGTGGGGAATTGCAAACCTTAACCACTGAGCGAGTTTGGAAAGAAACATCACGCGCATTGAGCGAGATAAGCCCAAGCATTTATTTTAAAGTTCTGCGCGACTGCCATGCTTTAGCCGTCCTATTTCCCGAAATCGATGCTCTGTTTGGTGTACCTCAGCGGGCGGAGTACCATCCTGAAGTGGATACCGGCGTGCATGTTCTATTGTGTATCGATCACGCTCGGCAACACTTTAATGATCTACAAGTTACTTACGCGGTGTTGCTGCACGATTTGGGAAAAGGTATTACCCCTGAAGATGAACTACCCAAACATCTCGGCCACGAAGAAACCGGTGTTCCTTTGGTTAAAGCGGTTAATCAACGCTTAAAAGTACCTAAAGATTACGCCGCTTTGGCGGAGCTGGTGTGTCGTTACCACTTGCAGTGTCATCGGTTAGGCGAACTTCGCCCCGGTACCGTACTAAAGTTAATCGAATCACTGGACGGCCTGCGCCGGCCAGAACGTGTAGAATTGTTTACTCAGGCTTGCCAAGCGGACGCTCAAGGGCGACTGGGTTTTGAGAATCAAGCTTATCCGCAAGCTCAACGGTTGATAGATTGTGTTTCGGCGGCCAAGGCCGTAGATGTTAAACCGTTACTTGAAAAAGGCTATCAGGGTAAAGCGCTGGTTGAACCGCTCAAACAGGCTCGGATCAAAGCTGTTGCACAGGTATTAGCCAGTAAAGAAACGGACCATTAGCGTTGCTCGTCGCTGATGAGCGCAATTTTTGATTCGCCTAAGCTATTGGTTTATTTAAAAGAGTTCTTGATTTTTGCATGCAAAGTATCTTGTAACTCATTGAAACAAAAAGAGTTTACCCTCAACTATTAACAAATAGGTTGAACAAAACTCGAGCCCAGCGAGGTGGGAATTATGGACACCATTCAGTCAGACGCTATCGATAACGCGCGTTCTTTCGTCCACGATTATGTAACCAATCCCCATGAGCCCCAGCTCACGGCCGAGCAAGTAGCGGCCTATCAGGCTGAGATCAAACAATTATTGCGCGACAAAAACGCCGCGTTGGTCGCCCATTACTACACCGACCCGATGATTCAGGCGCTGGCCGAGGAAACCGGCGGTTGTGTCTCCGACTCACTGGAAATGGCGCGCTTTGGTAGTCAGCAAGAAGCCGACACATTAATTGTGGCGGGTGTTAAGTTTATGGGCGAGACGGCTAAAATTCTTACCCCCGACAAACGCGTGTTAATGCCCACCCTCGAGGCCACCTGTTCACTGGATTTGGGTTGTCCCATCGATGAATTCTCTGCGTTTTGCGATCAGCACCCAGACCGAACCGTGGTGGTTTACGCCAATACCTCCGCAGCCGTAAAAGCCCGTGCGGATTGGGTGGTAACCTCAAGTATTGCGTTAGACGTGGTGGATTATCTCGATGCCCAGGGCGAAAAAATCATTTGGGCACCCGATAAACACTTGGGCGATTACATTCGCCGTTTTACCAAAGCCGATATGATTTTGTGGGACAGCGCCTGCATAGTGCACGAAGAATTTAAAGCCAAGGGGCTGCAGGATTTAAAACTACTTTATCCCGATGCTGCGGTGTTGGTACACCCAGAATCTCCGGCCGCGGTGGTGGATTTGGCCGATGTGGCGGGCTCGACCTCGCAGTTGATTAACGCCGCAAAAACCATGGATCGCCAGCAATTTATTGTTGCCACCGATCAGGGCATTTTCTACAAAATGCAGCAACTTTGCCCCGATAAAGAATTCATCATCGCCCCCACTGCAGGCCACGGTGCTACTTGCCGAAGCTGCGCCAACTGCCCCTGGATGGCCATGAACACCTTAGAAACCTTGCGTGATCTACTGAAATCGGAGGGTAAACAAGGGGGCAACGAAATCTTTGTCGACCCCGAATTGGGCAAGCAGGCACTCAAGCCGCTAACGCGTATGTTGGAATTTAAAGCGGGCCAAAAATAGAATTGTCGTAATAAAAAGCTGCGTAAAAAAATTCGCAATAAAAGGCATTTAGTCAGGAAAGCTAAATACCTATATCTAACTGCGCAGTATTTTAAGTTTCAATCGTTTGGCTAAAGGTGGAAGAGGGCACCGGGATCTCATCGCTGATTACAAAGCCATCGCCGTCTAAAGCACTTCTCAGTTTTTTAACAACCGCTGCCAAGCCTTGTTCGGTATAGGCTTGCGGTGGCTGTGCTCCCCAAATGGGGTTCGGCCAGGGTGCGTCGGTGGTGTAGCGGGCGATGTGGTGAATGTGTAATTGAGGAACTTGGTTACCGAGCGCTGCGATGTTCAGCTTATCGGGAGCGAACAATCCCACCATGGTTTCTGAGAGATCGCAGGATTCTTTTAATAATTGAATTTGATCTTTCTCGTCTAATTGATAAATTTCTTTAATGTTTGCCCGCTGCGGCACCAAAATGCACCAAGGGTAATTTGAGTCTTTGTGCAGCAGCACCAAACTCAGTGGAAAATGGCCGAGTAGAACGGTATCACTCTGCAGGGTTTCGTTGAGTTGGAACATAGAGCTTCCTTATTTCGGTTGACGGCACGGTGAGGCCTGTTCGGCGTTGGGTGCCAATGGTTAATCGTGGCAGCGTTGTTGTCCCCGATCAACTATCTTGTTTGTACCTTAAATTGGCCTACTTTGTAAGTGTAGTGATGCTTTCCCGTCAAAGCTTTGGTGTTTGATCAAATCGAGGGTTGGTAAACACCGATACAATACTGCCTGATGAATGGACGTTTCAGCTCTCAGTGGGCAAAACGCCAAAGCTCAATTACTGTATTTATTCCTAATATTTGATACCCAACTAGTATTATTTGCCACCTATTTGAGCCGTTGTAGGGCTCATCTTGCGTCGTATTTGTACCCAGATGGGCTGAATGGCAACCCAGGGAGATCCAAACAGGGGGCAAAATGCCTGCAAACAGGCTTTAACACTAAAAACTAGGGTGCTGGGGCCTAGGCATGGCCTGCACATCCACATAGAATACCGTCCTCCGACGGACGACCCCACACAGCGTCGTTAAGTCTGTCTTACTAGATAACAAAAGGGCACTTTTTTAAGCCATGCGTACAAGCCAATTTTTAATCTCCACCAAAAAAGAATCACCACACGACGCTGTCGTTATCAGCCATAAGCTGATGCTGCGCGCGGGCATGATCCGCAAAATGGCGTCGGGCTTGTATAACTGGCTGCCCTTGGGTTTGCGCGTGCTGCGCCGAGTAGAAGCCATCGTCCGTGAAGAGATGGACAAAACCGGAGCCCAAGAGTTGTTAATGCCTATTGTTCAGCCGGCGGAGCTGTGGCAGGAATCCGGCCGTTGGGATCAATACGGTGGCGAGCTATTGCGAATTAAGGATCGACACAAAAACAACTTTTGTCTCGGCCCCACGCACGAAGAAGTGATCACCGATTTGGTGCGCAAGGTTTTTAAAAGCTATAAGTCGCTGCCGGTGAATTTTTATCAGATTCAAACCAAATTCCGCGATGAAACCCGTCCACGCTTTGGCGTGATGCGCTCGCGCGAATTCATTATGAAAGACGCCTATTCCTTTCATACCAGCCCAGAAAGTCTGCGTGAAACCTATCAGGTGATGTACGACACCTATTGCAACATCTTTAGTCGGCTAGGGCTTAATTTCCGAGCGGTAGCTGCCGATACCGGTTCCATCGGCGGGCACGGCTCGCACGAATTCCATGTCTTGGCCTCCAGTGGCGAAGACGACATTGCCTTCTCTACTGAAAGCAATTACGTAGCCAATATCGAGCTGGCTGAAGCCTTGGCTCCCGAAGGCGAGCGAGCACCTGCGCAAGAGGAGCTAACCGAAGTAGCCACACCAGGTGCGCATACCGTTGAAGACGTCGCCCGTTTGTTTGGTGCTGAAGCACACCAAGTACTGAAAACCTTGATTGTTAAATCGTTTGATTCAGAAACCGAAGAAGAAGGGCTGATTGCGCTCGTTTTGCGTGGCGATCATGAGCTTAACGAAGTCAAAGCCGAGAAACTCGAAGGTATTATGGCGCCGATTACCTTCGTAAAAGACGAGGTTCTCAAAGATGAAATCGGCGCGTCTGCCGGTTCTATTGGGCCCAAAGACTTATCGATTCCGGTTATCGTCGACCGAGCCGCTGCCCATGCAGCCGATTTTATCTGCGGTGCCAATAAAAATGGCTATCACCTCAGTGGCGTGAACTGGGAGCGTGATTTGCCGTTGGCGCGAGTGGAAGACATTCGTAATGTGGTGGCTGGCGATCCAAGCCCCGATGGACAAGGCGTGCTGGAGATCAAGCGCGGCATCGAAGTGGGCCATATCTTCCAATTGGGTGATAAATACAGCAAGGCCATGGATACCGCGGTGTTGGATGAAAACGGCAAGCGTTTGATGGTCAATATGGGCTGTTACGGTATTGGTATCAGCCGTTTGGTTGCCGCCGCCATCGAGCAAAACTACGACGACAACGGTATTATTTGGCCTAAATCCCTGGCGCCGTTCGATGTTGCCATTATTCCCATCAACATGCACAAATCCGAGGCCGTGGCCGATCAGTGTGAGTCTTTGTACACGCAGTTCAAACAAGCCGGGTTAGACCCATTGTTTATGAACGAACCTAAAGCTCGTTTGGGATCTATGCTTGCCGATGCCGAATTGATTGGTTTACCGCATCTAGTTGTGGTGGGTGACCGTGGCCTGGAACAGGGGATGGTAGAGTACAAATCGCGACAATCGGGTGAGAAACAAGAAATCGCAGTCGATCAGATCGTGGAATTCATCACCGCACAAACTCCGCGCGACTGCTAAAATTTTTGATCGTTAGTTTGCTTAAATATCACCATTAGTTGGTCAAACAAGCGGCCAATGGTCGCGATTGCGATGAAAAATCCGGGGTGTGTGATTAAACGGTTAATTACCAGGCTGTTTTTAGCAATATCGTTGGCGTATGCCGGTGTTGTTTGGCCCGCCGAGCAATCAGCGCCAAGCAAATCTGTGGACGATGAATTACGCGACTTGTTGCTCGATACCATCGCCAACAGCGACAGCTTCGAAGACAAATACGAAGCGGAAGTTTGGCTGGTCTCGATGTCGGAGCGACTCAAGCCGTTTGTTACCAATCCCTCCGAGCGATTGCAATTACTGCGCAATGTGCATCGCTACGCTCGCGCGCACGAGATTCAACCCTCGCTGGTTTTGGCCGTGATCGAGGTGGAAAGCGCGTTCGATCGCTACGCGGTGTCGCGAGTGGGGGCTCAAGGCATGATGCAAATTATGCCGTTTTGGAAACATGAGATCGGTCGACCCGAAGATAACCTCATCGATTTAGAAACCAATCTTCAGTATGGTGTGACCATACTCAAACATTACCTCGACCGAGAGCAAGGCCGTTGGCCGGAAGCCCTGGCGCGCTACAACGGCAGCTACGGCAGTTATCGCTACGCCATTAAAGTAATGGATGCCTGGGAAAAGCGCTGGAAATAACCGGCCTCATTGCACAACCAATCCCTTCTGGAGTTAATCGACGCGATTATGACTGAACCCTTTGTCCATCTGCGATTACACACCGAATTTTCACTGGTCGACAGCATTGTGCGCATCAAACCCCTGGTTGCCAGTGTGGCCGAAATGGGGATGCCGGCGGTGGCCGTTACGGATTTGTGCAACTTTTATGGGCTCATTAAGTTTTACACCGAAGCCCAGTCGGCCGGCGTTAAACCTATTGGCGGTGCCGATTTTTGGGTGCGTAATAAAGATGGCAAGGCCGATTTAATCACGCTGCTGGCGATGAATCGTGCCGGATACAAAAACATTATCGAATTAATCTCTAAAGCGTACCAACACGGCCAGCATCACGACATCGCCTATCTTGAACGCGAATGGATTAGCCAGCACAGCGAGCACATCATTGCCTTGTCGGGGGGTAAAGCCGGCGATATTGGCAAAGCCTTGTTGTACGGTAAAACCAGCTTGGCAGAGGCTCTATTGGCCGACTGGCAAAAGGATTTTCCCAACCGATTTTATCTGGAACTGCAGCGCACCAATCGCGAAAACGACGAAGACTATCTGCACGAGGCCGTCGCTCTGGCCAATAAATGCCAGGTGCCGGTGGTGGCCACTAACGACGTTCGATTTTTAAAAGAGGACGAATTCGAATACCACGAAGCCCGTGTGTGCATCGGCGAAGGCCGAACCCTGGACGATCCCCGCCGCGAGCGACGCTACTCTGAGCAGCAATATTTAAAAAGCCCGCAGGAAATGGCGGAGCTGTTCGAAGACATTCCCGAAGCACTGCAAAACAGTGTAGAAATCGCCAAACGCTGTAACCTCGACATAGAACTCGGCACGTATTACCTGCCGGAATACCCCATTCCTGCTGATTTCGATCAGGATCCCTTCTTTAGCCAGCACATTACCTACCACGAGTTGGAAGATCGTGCCCGCAAGGCCATGGTAAAAAAATGGCAGGGCCAGGAAGACAGCGAAGACTACGCCAACATGCTGCGCACTAACGTCTTCTTCGAAAAAATTTCTTACGAAGGACTCTACGAACGACTGGACGTCGCACTGCCCGATAAACACGCTCCGGACTACCAAGAAAACCTAAAAAGCTACACCGATCGGCTCCAGTTTGAGTTGGATATTATCGTGCAGATGGGTTTTGCCGGTTACTTTTTGATCGTGATGGACTTTATCCAGTGGGCAAAAGATCACGATATTTCCGTAGGGCCGGGGCGTGGTTCTGGTGCGGGCTCCCTGGTGGCCTTTTCGCTGAAAATTACCGATCTCGATCCACTCAATTACGACCTACTATTCGAGCGATTCCTCAATCCCGAGCGGGTATCCATGCCCGATTTCGACGTGGATTTTTGTATGGATAACCGCGATCAGGTAATCGGTTATGTGGCCGATCGCTACGGGCGCGATGCGGTTTCGCAGATTATTACCTTCGGTACCATGGCGGCCAAGGCAGTAGTGCGCGACGTGGCTCGGGTGCAGGGCAAGTCCTACGGTTTAGCCGATAAGCTCTCTAAAATGATTCCGCCCGACCCGGGCATGAAGCTGAAAAAAGCCTACGATCAAGAAGAAATTCTGCGGGAATTTTTAGAAGGCGATGAAGCTGCCCAGGAAATCTGGGATATGGCCCTAAAGCTCGAAGGCGTCACGCGAAACGTAGGTAAACACGCCGGTGGTGTGGTAATTGCGCACACCAAACTCACCGATTTCGCGCCGCTGTATTGCGATGAAGCCGGCCATGGCTTGGTAACCCAGTACGACAAAAACGATGTGGAATCTGCAGGGCTCGTGAAATTCGACTTTCTGGGCCTCAGAACACTGACCATTATCGATTGGGCCGTGCAGATGATCGATCAGCAGCGGGGTCGTCGAGGCGAAGAACCGCTGGATATTACCCATATTCCACTGGACGACGAAAAAACCTTCAAAATGTTGAAGGCCGCCGACACCACCGCCGTGTTCCAGCTGGAATCGCGCGGCATGAAGGACCTGATCAAGCGATTACAGCCCGACAACCTGGAAGACATGATCGCGTTGGTGGCGCTGTTTCGACCCGGGCCTTTGGACTCGGGCATGGTGGATGACTTCGTTAACCGCAAACACGGTCGCGCAGAAGTAGCCTATCCGGATGCCAAATACCAGCATCCCAAGTTGGAACCCATTTTAAAACCCACCTACGGCGTAATCGTCTACCAAGAGCAGGTGATGCAAATCGCCCAGGAGTTGGCTGGCTATACGCTCGGTGGTGCGGATTTGTTGCGGCGAGCCATGGGTAAGAAAAAACCCGAGGAAATGGCCAAACAGCGCTCCACTTTTGAAGATGGCGCTAAAAACCAGGGCGTAGACCCAGAATTAGCCATGAAGATCTTCGATCTGGTGGAAAAATTCGCAGGTTACGGTTTTAACAAATCCCACTCGGCGGCCTATGCGTTTGTTTCCTACCAAACCGCATGGCTAAAAGCCCATTATCCCAGCCAGTTTATGGCTGCAACTATGTCTTCGGACATGGACAAAACCGACAAGGTGGTAACCTTCATCGAGGCCTGTCGTGAGATGGGTATCATGCCGCTGCCACCCGATGTGAATTTCGGTGCCTACCAATTCACGGTTAACGAGCAAGATCAAATTATCTACGGCTTAGGCGCCATTAAAGGCCTGGGCGAAGGGCCGATCGAAAACATCATCAAAGCCCGCGCCAGCGGTCCTTTTACTGATTTGTTCGACTTTTGTAAGCGCGTCGACCCTCGCAAGGTCAATAAGCGCGCGTTGGAGGCTTTAGTGCGCTCGGGTGCACTCGACAGCATCGGCCCGGGCCGGGAGATTGATCAATCCCGCGCTATGCTGTTTGCCGCTTTAGGCGAAGCCATCGCCGCCGCCGAGCAAAGCGCCAGTAATGCCAGCGCGGGTATGATGGATTTATTTGGCGATGTTATTCCCACGGCCGACGAGGGCGGCGATGTCTACGCCGAATTCGCCAACACTAAGCCTTGGAGTATGAAAGAGCGCTTGGAGGGCGAAAAAGACACATTGGGTTTGTATCTCACTGGCCATCCCATCGATGAATACACCGATGAGGTGCGTCATTTGGTGTCGGCCAAAATCCGTGATTTGCGGCCCGACAAGAAAACCCAAAAAATCGCGGGTTTAGTCGTGGCTTCGCGCACCATGAAAACCAAACGCGGCGATACCATGGCGTTTGTGGCGCTGGACGACCGCTCCGGTCGCATCGAAGTGGCTGTATTTGCCGATGCTTACAAACAAAGTGCTGAGCTTATTAACAAAGATTCGCTGTTGGTGATCGAAGGGCAGGTCAGTCACGACGATTACAGCGGCAGCTTAAAAATGCGTGCCGATAACATTGCAAGTCTTGGACAAGCCCGTTTAGAGCGGGCTAGAGCACTGCGGCTGCGAGTTGATAGCGAACAAGCAACTGCTCAATTTGCCGATCAACTCAAAGCCAGTTTAATGCCCTTTAAAGGCGAAGGCCGCTGTCCGGTATTGATTGAATATCAGCGCCCAGGCGCTAAAGCCTCCTTAAAGTTAGGAGCCGATTGGTTAATCGTCCCCGAAGACGAGCTGGTGGCAGGGCTGCAGGAAGTCTTGGGGAAAAAGAACGTTGAATTGCTGTACGAATAATCGTTTTTGTATTTTTAGCCTAAATAAGCGGGACTGTTAGTCTCTGTGCAAAGGTTTAATTTAGCTAAATAACCGCTTATTATAGGCCGCACAAAAAATCCCCTATCGTTGGAATGGGGCGGGCTTGGTTAAAACGCTAACGATCAAAACCCTACGCAACAAGCCACAATGAAAAAAAACACGCAATTAACCGGCATCCACTGCCAGCGATGCCACCATTGACCTTAAGAAATATTCTATGAATCCAAATTACCTCGATTTTGAACAGCCCATTGCGGAACTGGAAGGTAAAATCGAAGAGCTGCAGTTAGTCGGCAAAGATAACGACCTCAATATCACGGAAGAAATCGCTAAACTGCGCGACAAAAGTCGCAAGCTCACGGAAAGCATTTATTCCGATCTCAGTGCCTGGGATGTGGTAAAAGTCGCCAGACACCCTCAGCGCCCTTACACCAGCGACTACATCAAGCGCATCGTCACCGATTGGGATGAGCTACACGGTGATCGCCACTTTGGCGACGACAAAGCCATTATCGGCGGAATCGGCCGATTAAATGATCGCCCAGTAATGGTAATTGGCGAGGAAAAAGGTCGTAGCGTTAACGAAAAAGTCAGTCGAAATTTTGGTATGCCCAAACCCGAAGGCTATCGCAAAGCCTTGCGTTTAATGGAAATGGCCGAGCGCTTTAAATTGCCGGTAATTACCCTAATCGATACTCCGGGAGCCTATCCGGGCATCGACAGCGAAGAGCGCGGCATCTCCGAATCCATCGCGCAAAACCTGGCGGTTATGTCGCGCCTACGCACCCCCATTGTTTGTACCGTTATTGGTGAGGGTTCGTCCGGTGGTGCCTTGGCTATTGGCGT